>JAFGEZ010000047.1 GCA_016931295.1 Candidatus Krumholzibacteriota bacterium | reverse complement strand
TTCCCGCGGACGATCGGGAAATTCGTCGTCATACGATGAGTGCGAAGCGAGAGAACTTTCGAGGAGGTCTGGTGATGATGCGCAAGGTATTCGTGGGGGTCATATTCCTGGCGCTCGTTCCGGGGCTGGCCGTGGGAGGCACGCAGCCGTTCGAGAAGGTGGGGACCTACGCCGCCCAGTTCCTGAAGATCAACACGTCGGCGCGCGCGGCCGGCATGGGAAGCGCGTTCACGGCGGTTGCCAACGATGCGTCGGCGATCTACTGGAACCCCGCCGGGATGGTCGAGCTGAGCCGGACGCAGGTGACGCTCAATTCGGTCGTCTGGCCCGCCGACATCGACGTCTATTTCGCCGGCGCGGTCTTCACGACGCCGTACTTCCCCGGGACCTTCGGGATCAGCGCCCGGGCGCTGACGATGGATCCGCAGGAGGAGCGGACGATCTACATGCCGCAGGGGACGAACCGGTACTTCGACGCCGGCGACATGTCCTTCGGTCTTTCGTACGCGATGTACTTCACCGACCGGTTCTCGGCCGGCATCACGGCCAACTTCATCCACATGGGGCTGGCCGACAAGAGCGTCGAGACGATGGCCTTCGATTTCGGCCTGATCTACCGGATCGGCATCCAGGGGATGAAACTCGGCATGATGATCCAGAGCCTGGGCGCCGAGGTCGATTTCGACGACCGGTCCTCGAAGCTGCCCACGCTCTTCCGCGTCGGGCTCTCGGTCGACGCCTACCGGCAGGGTGCGCATGCGCTGCTCGCCGCCGGCGAGTTCTCCCATCCCTCCGACAACAAGGAACGGATGAACGTCGGCATGGAGTACGGATTCAACCAGTTCTTCTTCCTCCGCGGCGGCTACAACATCGAGTACGATTCGCAGGGCGTGGCCGGCGGCGTCGGGTTCCGGATCGATACGAGCCAGACCTCCGACATCGGGCTCGACTACGCGTGGGAGGATCTCGGATATCTCGGAAGCGCGCATCGTGTGACGCTGAACTTCAGCTACTAGGGAGCGGAGAGGGTCGCCGGAGGCCCGGATCGTCGATGAGGCTTGTCCGCATATTCCCGACCCTGATCGTGCTGGCGGCGCTGGGCGTGCCGCTGGCGGCCGGCGCCGATGAGGCGCTGACGGGCGAGGGGAAATTCGAGTTCTTCGTCGACGTCGCCTCCTTGCCGGTCCCGGGAGAGAAGACGCTCGAGCTCTTCCAGGTCGCGATCCCCACGAAAGAGGTGGCCTACCGCGAAACGGACGGGCGGTTCGAAGCCTCGGTCCGGATCCGGCTGACGCTCTCCCTCGAGGGAACGGTCGTCTACGACAAGGCATTCGGACTCCGCGACGCGCGGAGCGAGCGTCCCGTCGAAGACGACCTTTCCGGTTTCATCTACTTCACCGATTCCCTCCTCGTCGATCCCGGCCAGTACAGCCTCGACGTGACGGTCGAGGATCTCAACCGGCGGGAGAAGTCCCTCTTCGGGATGATCAAGGACCGCCACCTCCAGTCCGAGATCCGTGAGGCCGTCGTCGTCGTCGCCGATTTCGGAACGGACCGGCTCGCCCTGGGCGATCCCGTTCTCGTCTGGCGCTTCGAACCGGACGGCTCCTGGGTGCCGAACCCGATCCGGATCTACGGGCTCAAGAACGATACCCTTTCCCTGTTCGTCAGTGTTCTCGCGCCGCAGCGGTCGATCGGCGACTCGCTCGCCCTCGATTTCTACGTCGTCGACAGGCGCGGCGACGTGCTGGCGGAGGAGCGGGTCGAATCGGTCGTCGACGACCGCCGCAAGACGATCTTCGCGCGTTTCGACGTCAACACCTTTCCGGCGGATACCTATCGCCTCTTCGTCGACGCCTTTACCGGCTCGGGCGAGACCGCCTCGTCGGGAAAGGATTTCAGCGTCGCCTGGCAGCTCGTGAACTGGCGGAAACCGCGCCGCGACGTCATGACCGAGGCGCGAATCGTCCTGTCGGGAAGCGACTTCCAGATCTTCCGGCAGAAGAGCATCGGCGAGCAGGAGCAGATGCTCTCACGGTTCTGGCGCGAGAACGACCCGACGCCGTCCACCGCGTACAACGAGACGTACGAGGTCTTCCGCGAGCGCGTCGCCCGGGCGGACCGCACCTACGGCTGGATGCAGCGCGGCGCCCTTTCCGATCGCGGGCAGATCTTCATCCGGTTCGGGCCCCCGGACGAGATCGTCCAGCAGGTGCTGCCGAAGACGAGGGACGAGCTGGAATCGGCCATCGATATGCTCGAGGACGAGTTCCAGGTGGTCGTGTTCAGCTCGGCCACCGGTCCCGAGGCCGACGAACTCCGCCTGGTGGACAACCGGACCCGATCGCGGTTCTACCGCGGGTCGGAGGGACACGACACGGGCGGGTACGAGCTCTGGGTCTATACGGGAAACGGCGATCCGATCTTCAAGCGGGACATGCTCATGACGATACACGCGGGGCTGCGGTACCTCTTCATCGACAAGGACGGTGTGGGGAATTACCGCCTCGCGGCGGACTCGGAGGAATTTCAGGTATCAGAATGATACGTAACGAGTTCAGGCCTTTTTGCTTTCGGGATTTTCTATTGACAAGGGGGGACGCATAAACTATTTTATTGCAGTCGCGGTAATCACCGGGGTGGATGTCGCCCGCTCCGGACGCGGCCGCTTTCGCGAATGATCCGTCTCTGTGTTGATCGGTCAGACGTCAATACATCCGTCACTGCAAGGAGTGCGTCGTATGCTCAAGAGAAGCCCCTTTGCGGCAATCCTGATCGCCACCGTCCTGATGCTCGCCGTCGCGGGGCCGATCCTCGCCCAGGAGGAAGGTTCGGCCGTCCCGGTCCAGGAGTGGACGGTCCAGGCCGAAACCGATTCTCTCGGCACGGCCAAGGGAGATTCGGTCGCCATCGCGCGCAAGATCGATGACATGGTCGAGCGCGAGCGTCTCGGCTGGTTCTACAACCTCAAGCACAGCGGGATCGGAGAGAAGTACACCCAGGGCGGGATGTTCATGCACTTCCTCCTGATCGCCTCGGTAACGGGCATCGTCTTCATCATCGAGCGCCTCTTCACGCTCTCCCGCGCACGCACGAACGTGCGGCACCTCATGGGGGACGTCATCTCGACGCTGCGCTCGGAGGGCATCGACGCATCGATGAAGGTCTGCGAGCGGACTCGCGGCCCGATCGCGGCCATCCTGCACTCCGGGATGCTCCGTGCGAACCGCGGTCCCGAGGCCGTCAAGGAAGCCATCGAGACGGCCGGCGGGATCGAGACCTCGTTCCTCGAGCGCGGACTCGTCGCCATCGCGACGGTCGCGCAGGTCGCGCCGCTTCTCGGATTCCTCGGCACCGTGTCGGGTATGATCAGCGCATTCGCCTCGATCGCCGCCGCCGAGCAGGTCAGCGCGAAGGTCGTGGCGTCGGGTATCGAGGAAGCGCTCATCACGACCGCGACCGGTCTCATCATCGCCATCCCGGCCAGCATCGCTCACTCCTTCTTCGTCTCGCAGATCGACCGCTTCGTTCTCGAGATGGAGGAGGCTTCCAGCGAGCTGGTCAACGAACTGATCGAGATGGGTGCCGCCGGCGGACGGTAACCGCCGCGACGGAGAAAAGACATGATCAAGAAACGAAGCAAGGTCAGCGCGGAATTCAGCACCGCCTCGATGTCGGACATCAACTTCCTGCTGCTCATCTTCTTCCTGGTGACGACGATGTTCGCCGTGGAGAAGGGTCTGCCGATGTCCCTGCCGGGAAAGCAGTCGCAGACGGTCAAGTTGAAGCGCGACAACGTTCTGGCGATACAGGCGTTCGCCAACGGTTCGATCGTGATCCGCGGCACGGGTCCGGTCGGGCTGAGCGACATCAAGCCGATCATCGAGCAGAAGCTGATGGCCAATCCGAAGCTCGTCATCGTCATCGAGACCGACAAGCAGGCCGCGTACGGCCGGATGATCGACATCCTCGACGAGTTGCGGCTGGCGAAGGCGTCGAGGATCTCCCTCAGGACGCTGAGCGCAGAAGGCTGACGATACAGGAGCTGAAGCCTTGAAATTCGAACGAAGACAGACCGTCCAGAGCTCGATCCCGACAGGGTCGATGGCGGATATCATCTTCCTCCTCCTCATCTTCTTCATGGTGACCACCATCTTCAAGATGGAGGAAGGGCTGCCGATCAAGCTCCCCCGGGCCGATTCCGGGGCCGAGCTGGAGCGCGAGCGGCTGATGCAGATCTGGGCGGACCGGTACAACCGGATCAGCATCAACGACAAGCTCGTCCGTATCTCGAACATCCAGGCGCTCGTGACGAGGCGCTTCGAGGAGAATCGTTCGCTGATCGTCGCCTTCAACGTCGATCACCGGACGCAGTATCACCTCGTGTCCGACATCATCGAGGAGCTCAAGGAAGCGAACGCCGTCAACGTGACATTCGTCTCCGTCGGCGGCGACGAGGAATGACAACCGAATAAAGGGGTAGCAGGGTGGCCCTTGTAGCTGTTGCAAACGTAGAATTCAAGAAGGGATACAACCGGTATCTCCGCAACTCTCTGCTTGTGGCGATACTGATCCACTTCCTGCTCTTCTACTTCACGCCGCAATTCGAGTTCAAGCCGTACGTGCTCAAGGAAGAGTACTTCGAGGCCGTCGATCTTCCCGAGCAGTTCGATATCCCGCCTCCGCCGAAGGAGATCGCCCAGCCGGCGATCCCCATGGAGGCCGCGGAGGGCGAGGAGGTGGACGAGGAGGCGGAGATCGCGCCGACGAGCTTCGAGAGCATCGAGGACGTTCCGCCGCCGCCGCCGCCCGCGAGCGAGCAGGCCCAGGAGTTCTATGCCTTCGACGAGCCGCCGGTTTTGATCAAGTTCGTGAGCCCGTCCTATCCGGCCCTCGCGCAGCAGGCGGGGATCGAGGGGACCGTCCTGATCCGGGTGCTCGTGACCGAGAAGGGCGATGTGGCGGAAGCCATCGTCATCCAGTCGGACGTGACGCCGGCGATGGAGAAGGCCGCGATCGCCGCGGCGAAGAAGTTCCGCTTCAAGCCGGCGAAGCAGCGGACCGTGCCGGTGCCCGCGCACATGGCGATCCCCATCAGGTTCAGGATCCACGGCTCCTGACGCCGCGACACAGACGATACCGAGACGCCCGGTTCCGTGCCGGGCGTTTTTTTTGCCGTTTGGCTCGGGTTGGAGCCGCGATTTACGGTGGAGGGGGTTCGGCGGCTGTGATATACATGTGGAACAACGGCTTTCCGATTGAAACCTGCGGCGCCGCCGGGCCGTATTCCTGTTGAGCCCGGTCATGCCGACCGGTTGCGGGAACGCGATACGAAAGGTGTCGATGATGAAGCACACGGCCACCCGGGTCCCGGCCCTGATCGCCGGATTCTGCATGCTCGCCCTATTCGCCGCCGCGGGCGGCGCAGGCGCCGAAGGCCTCTCGCTCGACGAGTGCGTGAGGATCGCGCTGGCGAACAATCCGCGCATCGGGATCTCGGAGGAGAATTACCGCAAATCGGAAAGCAACCTCTTGATGAACTACGGGGGGTTCCTGCCCAGCATCGGAGTCGATTTCTATACCGGCCACCAGGTGTTCGGACCGTCGGCCTCGGTCCAGTTCGATGCGCAGGGGCGTCCCGTCCAGAACGAGGGATTCGACTACGAGAGCTACACGTTCCGGTTCTATTCGGACATCGCCCTCTTCGACGGCGGCGCCTCGATCGCGGGCGTCAGATCGGCGATGCGTTACCGCGACGCCGCCGGCGAACGCCTTCGCTACGAGAAGGATTTGCTGGCCGCGCAGGTGATCCGCGCATACTACGATCACGTGCGAAGCAGGAGGCTGGCGCTCGTGCAGGCGGAGGCGCTCGACCAGGCGAAGCAGAACCTCGACCGTTCCGAGGCGTTGCTCGAGGTGGGCTCGGCCACGCGGGCGGACGTCCTCAAGGCGCGCGTCCGCCACTCAAACACGCGGCTCGGCCTGATCCAGGCGCGGAACGCGGTCGAGCTCACGCGGGAGGACCTCGCGAAACTGCTCAATATGCGCGAAAGCCGCCAAGTCGCCGTCGACACATCCATGACGATCATGCTCGTCGAACCCGACGAGCAGGACGAGATCTCATTCGCTCTCGCGAACCGCCCCGACCTGCGCTCGCTCGGCCATACGATCCGCGCGACTCGGGCGGACGTCTCCGGCGCGAGAAGCGGCTGGCTGCCGACGATCGGGGCGAATTTCAGCTACCTGTGGAATGACCGCGAAATGGCCGACAACCTGAACTTCTTCAAGAACGAGTACCAGTGGAGCGTCACCGGGTACGTCTCGATCAATCTGTTCGACCGGTTCCGGACGGCCTCGAACGTGCGGACCGCCCGGGCGAACGAGCGTATCGCCGAGTACGACCTGGAGAACGCCCGTCTCGACGCGGTGCGCGAGATCAAGAGCCTGCTCTTCAGCATCCGCGAGGCCCGGGAGCGGATCGACGTGGCCACCGAGACGGTCGAGCAGGCGATGGAGGATCTCCGGCTCGCCGACGAGCGCTTCCGGGTCGGGGCGGGAACGATGCTCGAGACGATCGACGCGCAGGTGGCCCTCACGCAGGCGAAGGCGGACGTCATCGAGGCGAAATGCGATTACCTGATCGCCGTGGCCGATTTGTCGAGGGCGACCGGCCGCGAGAAGCACGAATGAGGGACCGGCGGTCCCGGGAGCGAGGAACATGCTGATCAAGGTCGAGCAAGTCAGGAAGATATACGAGGTCGGCGTGCAGCGGATCGAGGCGGTCGCCGGCGTCGATCTCGATATCGCCGAGAACGAGTACGTCGCCGTCATGGGGCCGTCCGGCTCGGGGAAATCGACGTTCATGAACATCCTCGGATGCCTCGACACGCCCACGGACGGGCGGTACTGGCTCAACGGGCAGGAGGTGAGCAACCTCAGCGACGACGATCTGGCCTACATACGGAACAAGGAGATCGGGTTCGTCTTCCAGACCTTCAATCTCCTGCCGCGTGCAACCGCTCTCCAGAACGTCGAGCTGCCGCTCATCTACGGTGGCGTGGGCGCGGCCGAGCGGCGCAGGCGCGCCACGGAGGCCCTCGATCGCGTGGGCCTCGGCGATCGTGCGCTGCACAGGCCGAACGAGCTCTCCGGCGGCCAGCGCCAGCGGGTCGCGATCGCGCGGGCGCTGGTCAACCGGCCGTCCATCATCCTCGCCGACGAACCGACGGGCAACCTCGACTCGAAGACGGGCCAGGAGATCATGCAGATCTTCGACTCCATCTACGCGGCGGGGAACACGATCGTGATGGTGACGCACGAGGAGCACATCGCGAAGCATTCGAAACGCGTGATCAGGCTCCTCGACGGCAGGATCGAGTTCGACAGACGGATGAACTGACCGCTCCGGGGGCGCCGGGGACGCTCCGATCGCGGACCGCGAAGGTAAGGGGGATCAATGAAGAAGCGGATCCTGATTTTCGCGGCGATCGCCGTGGTGATCGCCGTGCTCGTCATCGTCAATCTCCGCGCCCGGGGAGGGCGCGCCGTCTCCGTGCAGACGGAGGTCGTCTCGCGCAGAGACATATCGATGGTCATCTCGGCGTCCGGGTCGATCCGGCCGAAACGGCAGGTCGACGTCAGCGCGCGGAGCATGGGGAAGGTCACGCGCGTGGCCGTCGAGGAGGGCGACGTCGTCCGCCGCGGCCAGTTCCTGCTCCAGATCGATCCAATCCAGCTCGAGTCGATCGTGGGCCAGCTCGAGGCGTCCCTCTCGGCGGCCCGCGCCGAGGAGCGTCGCTCCTGGGCCCAGGTCCAGCAGGCGAAGAGCGACCTCGACCGCTCGGGGCCGCTCTCCGAGCGGGGCTATCTCACCGAGCAGGAGGTGGAGACGACGCGGACGGCGTACGAGGTGGCCGTCGCCGCCCACCAGGCCACGAAACACCAGATCGAGCAGTACGAGGCCAACCTGAAGAGCGCCCGCCACAATCTCGACGAGGTCACGATTGAGGCCGAGATGGACGGGATCGTGACACGGCTGAACGTCGAGGAGGGAGAGACGGCGATCATGGGGACGACGAACATCCCCGGCACCGTGCTCCTCACGATCGCCGACCTGTCGACGATCGAGGCGGAGGTCGAGGTCGACGAGACCGAGGTCGTCCACATCAATCTCGGCGACCGGGCCGAGATCACGCTCGACGCCTTCCCCGACACGACCTACGCCGGCGAGGTGACGGAGATCGGCAACAGCCCGATACTCTCCGCGTCGACGGCGGGACAGCAGGGGGTGGACTTCAAGGTGGTGATCACCGTCATCGATTCGATCGTCAGCGTCAGGCCGGGGCTCTCGGCGGACGCGGAGATCACCGTCGCCGAGAAGGACAGCGCCCTGACGATCCCCATACAGAGTTTGACGGTCCGGCGGCGCAAGGACATCGAGGCGCTCGCCGATTCGACCGGCGTCGACGCCGAGGAGGAGATCGAGGGCGTCTTCGTCGTCACGGGCGGCAGGGCCCGGTTCCGTCCGATCGATGTCGGCATATCGAGCCAGCAGCACTTCGAGGTCGTCTCGGGGCTCGATGAGAAAGAAGAGGTCGTCAGCGGGAATTTCAGGGCGATCAGGGATCTCGGCGACGGCCAGCGGGTGAAGGTCGCCCGGAAGGCCGCGAAGAGATGAAGGGCCGACCGGCGCTGCTGATCTTCCAGGGCGTGCGGATCGCGCTCGGCGCGCTCCGCGAGAACAAGCTGCGCACGTTTCTCACGCTCCTCGGCAACATCGTCGGCACGATGTCCGTCATCGCCGTCGTCTCGTTGATCGGCGGCATCGACGAGTACGTGCGGGAGGAGGTCGCCGACGAGGGGAGCAACGTCTTCACGATCGAGCGGATCAACTTCTTCGAGGCGATCACCGATCTCGACAGCTTTCTCGAGGCGATCGCCCGCAATCCGGTCATCCGCATGAGCGACGTCGAGCACGTGCGGGAGTCCGTTCACTCCGCCTCGCAGATCGGGGCGGCGGCCAGCGCGACTGACAACGTCGTCTTCGGAAACGAGACGGCGGAGGGGATCGCGATCAGGGGCCGTTCGGCGGAATACCCGATGATCGAGAAGGCGCCTCTCAAGGTCGGCCGCCACATCTCGCGGCTCGAAAACGAGCGGAGCGCCGCCGTCGCCGTGCTCGGATGGGAGGTCTACGAGCGCCTCTTCGGCGTACGGGAGCCGATCGGACGGAAGATCAAGATCGGCGGCAAGCATTTCCGGGTCATCGGCGTCGTCGAGGACATGGGCACGGTCATGGGAGAGTCGCGGAACCGCTTCGTCTACGTTCCGGTCAACGCCTTTCTCAAGCTGTACGGTGCGCGCACGTCGCTCGAGATCAAGGTGAAATCGGAGGACATCACCGCACTGGAGGACGCGATCGACGAGGCGACGATGGCGATGCGGATCCGCCACCGGCTGCGGCCGCTCGAGAAAAACGATTTCTCCATATCCACTTCGCAGCAGCTCGTTTCCCTGTGGGAGAAGATCTCGACCTCGATCTTCAACGCCTTGATCTTCATCGTCTCCATCGCGCTCGTCGTGGGCGGGGTCGTCCTCATGAACGTCATGCTCGTCTCCGTGACTGAGCGGACGAGGGAGATCGGGCTGCGCAAGGCGCTCGGGGCGCGGCGCTCGCATATTCTCTGGCAGTTCATCGTGGAATCGGTCACGCTCTCGATCGTCGGCGGAACGATCGGCATCCTGGTCGGATTCACGATCGCGGCGGTGATCTCCCTGCTCACGCCGCTGCCGTACCTGATCGCCCCGTGGTCGATCGCCGCGGGTCTGATCGTCACTTTCATGATCGGGCTGGTCTTCGGGACCTACCCGGCGGGCCGCGCGGCGGGACTCGATCCCGTCGTCGCGCTTCACCACGAGTAGGACGGCCATGCCGGAACGAACCGATTCCACGAACGGCGTCCTGCGGGGCCGGGGCGGCCAGGTGTGGCGGGAGAACGTCAGGCAGGCGTTCGAGGTCATCAGGACGCACCGCCTGCGATCCTCGCTGCTCATCGTCGGGGTCGCCATCGGCGTGACGACCGTCCTCGCGATGGTCACCGTTCTCACGGGGCTCGGGAAACGGATCGAGGGGGACATCCTCTCGGCCAACCGGCCCTACCTCTACATCACCCGCTTCGATCCGATGGAGGGCGGGGACGAACGGGATCGCCTGCGCCGCAAGCAGCTCACCCCGGAGGACGCCGCCGCCATCGCCGAACTCGGCACGGTGGACCGCGTCGACATCCAGATCGATCCCCAGAACATGCGGGTGCTCCGGTACGAGGGGGAGAGGACCAACCTGATGCAGGTGGTCGGCTCGACGCCCAACTTCGCCTATCTCTTCAGTTTGAATCTCGACGAGGGGCGGTTCTTCACCGATTTCGAGGTCGAGAAGAAGCGCCGTGTCGTCGTGCTCGGCTACGGTCCCGCCACGGATCTCTTTCCCAACCGTGATCCGGTCGGCAAGCGGGTCCGCATCGCCAACCACGAGTACGAGGTCGTCGGGACGATGCAGTCCCGCGAGCACATACTCGGCGCCATCGGCGACAACTTCGCCGTCGTTCCCTACACGAGCTACGAGAAGGATCTGTCGGGCCGGTACGACGATTACCAGATCGCCCTGACGGTGAAGCCCGAATTCACGATCGAAGAGGGCCGGGAGGAGACGATCGCGCTGTTGCGCGTCCTCAGGAAGGTCGCGCCCGGGGAGGAGAACGACTTCCACGTGACGACCTCCGAGACCTTCAAGGAGATGCTGGAGAACATCACGAAGGGAATCGCGCTCGTACTCGTCGTCATCTCGTCGATCGGCCTGATGGTCGGGGGGATCGGCGTGATGAACATCATGCTGATCTCGGTGACCGAACGGACGCGCGAGGTGGGCATACGCATGGCCACCGGCGCGAGGCGGAGCGACATCCTCACGCAGTTCCTCATCGAGGCCGCCACCCTGACCGGCGTCGGCGGTTTCATCGGGATCGTTCTCGGGCTCCTCGCCGCGCGGGGCGTCGCCAACCTCATCCATTTCCCCTACGCGGTTCCCTTCCTCTGGGTCATCGTGGCATTCGTCTTCTCCGCATCCATCGGGATCATCTTCGGGATGTACCCGGCGAACCGGGCGGCGAAGATGGATCCGATCACCGCCCTCCACTACGAGTGACGGGGGTGATTCGCGGTTGCCTCGGGCCGCGGACGCACCTATACTCGTATCGAGACGGTCATCATGTACCCGAGTTTCGCGGAGTCGAAGATGAGACGATCGATCCGGGTCGCGGCGGTCGCGGCCTTGCTCTCCATCGCGGCGGCGCCCCTCTCCGGCCAGTACGCTTCGCCGGAGCGGCAATCCGCGTTCGAGCTGCTCGTCGGGCAGCAGTACGATCCCGACGGCCGGACGGTGCTCGTCCTCGGCGCGACGGTGCCGTACCGGCGCCTCGTCTTCTTCAGGACGCCGGGCGGGTTCCGCGCCTCCTACCGCGTCTACATGGATCTCAGGGATCGAAAAGGCCGGCAGGTCCGCGGCGACGTCTGGGAGGAGGAGCTCGGCGTCGAAAGCTACGACGAGACGCGCGCCCCCGCCGTCCAGGCCGTCTCCCGCCGCACCTTCGACGTGCCGCCCGGCGAATACACGGCCCGCGTGACGATCGAGGTGATCGGCACCGACCGCCGATTCTACCGGGAACGGCGGATCAGGATGCTCGGCAGGAAGGAGGGGCGGCTCGAGCTCGGCGACCCGGTTTTCTACTCGCCGGTCGGCCCCGCCGCCGAACCGCCGCCGGGAGGCGAGATCGCCATCTCCGTCTGCGATCCGGAGGGGGATGGGCGCTTCGAGTCGAACAACGACGCCGTCTACGCCGGCCTCGACAGCTGGCCGCGCATCGCCCACGACATGATCATCCCCGATCCGACCGACGAGATCCGCGAGTACGTCATCTCCGTGCGGATCAGCGAATACCGCGGCCCCGCCATCCTCTACAGCCGGAAGCGCGGCGATATCACGCGCGGGGGACACGGGAGGATCTGTCTCGATCTCGGCACGGACCTCCTTCCGATCGGGGAATACACCGTCGAGACCGCCGTCGAGATCCCGGGGACCGACGAGCGCGTGACGACGAAGGGACGGTTCACCGTCGTCCTCGGCCGCGGCATCCTCGTCTCGCAGTTCGACGAGCTCCTCGATATCCTCTCCCTCTTCGCAAACGACGAGGAGATTGCCCGTCTCGCCGCCGCCGCGCCGGAGGAACGGATGGAGGCATGGCGCCGTTTCTGGCTCGCCCGGTCGGGGGAACGCGAAGGGCCCCACCCGGCCGACGAGGGGGAATTCCTTTTCCGGCTCCGCCACGTCATGCGCAATTTCTCGGATCACGGCGCGGGCTGGAAATCCGACCGGGGCAGGGTCTGGATGCGGTACGGCAGGCCGGACGACATCCGCGAGGGTTCGGACCGGGCGTACGGGCGGGGCTACCTGGCCTGGTACTACTTCAACTGGGACATCATGTTCCTCTTCGAGGACTCGATTGGCACGGGGGATTACAGGCTCCTCGAATCCCGCCCGATCTAGGAACGGGCGGCGATCGGCCATCTTCGCCGCGATCGGCGTGGCCGCCGCGATCCTCGTGGCGGGATGCGGCGCGGAGGAAGCGACCTCCGTCGTCAAGCTCGCCCTCGAGACGGAGCCGGCCACGGCCGATCCGGCCTTCGCCGTCGACTATTCCTCCGGGCTGCTGGCCGCCCTCGTCCACGGCGGTCTCGTCGCCTTCGACGAGGACGGCGCGCTCGTCGCCGACCTGGCGAAGAGCTGGCGCGTCTCGGCCGACGGGCTGACGTGGCGCTTCGTCCTCGCCGGACGGCGATTCGCCGACGGCACGCCCGTGACGGCATCCGCCGTCGCCGCCTCCTTCCGCAGGCTGCTTTCCCCCGACACAAGGTCGCCCCGCTGGTGGGTGCTCGCGCCGGTCGCCGGCGCCGCCGCCTTCCACGCGGGGGGCGCGTGGGAGGCGGTGGAAATCGAGGCGCCGGACGATTCGACGCTTTCTTTCCGGCTCGAGCGCCCGGCGGCGCACTTCCTCTCCCTGCTCGCGATGCCCGCCGCGGGAATCGTGTGTTCCCGGCGCGCCGACAGCCTCGGCGCCGCGTACGGCCGGGCGCCCCTGGGAGCGGGGATCTGGACCGTCGGCGCATGGCGGGAGGGGGACGAGGTCGAGCTTTCCCCCAATCCCTTCGGGCTGCCCCGTCCCATCGTCGGGGGCCTTGTCTTCCGGATCATCCCCGAGGCGATGACGCGCGTCGCCGAGTTCGAAGTCGGCGGGCTCGACCTCCTCGAGGTGCCCCGGGCGGAGCTCGCGATGTGGCGGACGGCCGGCGTCGATCTCCTCTCCTCCGAGGAGCTGCGGGTCGTCTACATCGGGCTGGCGCTCGAGCGTCCCCCCCTCGACGATCCGCGCGTCCGGCGGGCCCTCAACCACGCGATCGACGTCGAGACGATCATCGCCCGCATCCTCTTCGGGGCCGGCCGCCGGGCGAGGGGCGTCGTTCCCGCGGGGCTCCGCGCCTGGCCGGAGCAGGCGGAAGCCTATCCATACGATCCGGCGCGCGCGCGGCGCCTGCTCGCCGAGGCGGGGCTTTCGGACGGCTTCGAGATGGAGATCTGGCAGCGCGACAATCCCGAGGGCGGGCGGATACTCGAGAGCGTCCAGGGATACCTCGCCGCCGTCGGCGTGCAGGCGCGGCTCGTGACGCGCGAGTGGGGCGCCTTCAAGGAGGCGATCGCGAACGGCGCCGTCGACGCCTTCTACCTCGACTGGTTCGCCGACTACCCGGACGCGGAGAATTTCCTCGTACCCCTCTTTTATTCGGCGAACCGCGGAGGCGGAGGGAACCGGACGGGGTACGCGAACGCCGTCGTCGATTCCCTTCTCGACACCGCCGCCGCGGCGGCAAACGGCGAGCGCGCGAAACTCTACCGGGAAGCGGAGGAGATCGTCTACCGGGACGCGCCGTGGATCTTCCTGTGGTTTCCCCGCCGGTACGAGGTCGTCTCGCCCCGCCTCGAGGGCTACCAAATCCCCGTCATCTTCAACGGGCAGCGCTGGACAGGGGTCTCCCTGAAGGGGGTGGGCGGGTGATCGCCTATCTCGGCAGGCGCCTGCTGCACCTCGTGCCCGTTCTCTTCGGCGTCGTCACCGTCACCTTCCTGCTCCTGTACGTCGTGCCGGGCGACCCGGTGCTGGCGATCGCGGGGGAGCGGTACGACGAGGAGACGATCGGGGAGATGCGTCGCGACCTCGGTCTCGACCGGCCACTCGTCGTCAGGTTCGGCACCTACCTCGGCCGCCTCGCGCGTTTCGATCTCGGCGAGTCCTACGTGACCAGGCGGCCCGTCGCCGACGCGATCCGCGAGCGGTTCCCGCGCACCCTCGCGCTCGCGGCGAGCGCGACGGCCCTCGCCGTGATCGCCGGGACGGCGATCGGCGTCGTCGCCGCGTGGGGGCGGGCCCCGCTGCTCGGCCGGCTGCTCATGGGCGGATCGCTCGTGGGGGTGTCGATCCCCGTCTTCTGGCTCGGGCTGCTGCTGATCAACGTCTTCGCGATCAGGCTGTCTCTCCTGCCCCCGTCGGGATACGGCGGCGGATCGCTCCGCCACCTCGTCCTTCCCGCGCTCACGCTCTCCTTCGCCTCGATGGCGACGATCGCCCGTGTCACGCGGGCGGGCGTCCTCGACGCCATCGACGCCGAATTCGTCCGGACGGCCCGCGCCAAGGGGATGGGCGATCGGCTCGTTCTGCTCAAGCACGTCCTCCGGAATGCCCTCGTGCCGGTCGTGACGATCGTCGGCACGGATTTCGGCAGCTACCTCGGGGGGTCGGTCCTCACCGAATCGATCTTCGGCTGGCCCGGCCTCGGGCGCTACGTCGTCCAGGCGATCATGAAACGCGATTTTCCCGTCATCCAGGGCGCGGTGCTCTTCATGGCGGTCGTCTTCGTTTTCGTCAATCTCCTCGTCGACGTGAGCTACCGCCTGATCGATCCGCGGACGCGAGAGGGGGGAGGATCGTGACGGGCGAGCAGGCGGGGCTGTCCCGCAGGTTCCGCCGGCGTCCCGCCGCCGTCGCGGGGCTGTGTCTTCTGGCGGTCGTCCTGCTCGGCGCAATCTTCGCCGGACGGATCGCCGGCGGGGGCGGCGAGATCGATCTCGACGCCGCCCTGCGTCCCCCCTCGGCGGCCCACCCCTTCGGGACCGATCCCTTCGGCCGGGACGTCCTCGCCCGCGTCCTGCTCGGGGCGCGGCTCTCGATCGGCGTCGGCTTCGTCGCCCGGACGGTATCGGTTTTCCTCGGGCTGTTCTTCGGCGTGCTCGCCGGGTACGTCGGCGGCCGGACGGAGACGGTCATCATGCGCCTCGCCGACATCACCTTCGCCTTCCCGACGCTGCTCCTGCTCATCGCCGTCATGGCGGTCGTCGCGCCGGGGTTCCTCTCGCTGACCCTCACGCTCGGCGTCGTGGGCTGGGCGGCGACCGCGCGGCTCGTCCGCGCGCAGGTCCTCTCCGTGAAGAACCGCGAATACGTGCAGGCGGCGCGGCTCGCGGGCGCCGGGCATCTTTCGCTCGTCAGGCGGCACATTCTGCCGCAGTGCCTCTCGCCGGTCATCGTGGTGTACACGCTCGGGCTGGGCATGACGATCATGGCCGAATCGAGCCTCAGCTTTCTCGGGCTCGGCGTCCAGCCTCCCGCGCCGAGCTGGGGGCGCATGGTCTCCGGCGGGATCGTCTTCATGCGCGCGGCGCCCTGGCTGACCTTCTTCCCCGGACTCGTCCTCACCCTCACCGTCTGCTCATTCAATCTCGTCGGGGACGGGCTGCGCGACGCGCTCGATCCCCGGGGCGGGAAGCGGGCGGCCGCCGCGAAAGGAGTCGATCGATGAATGAGACGGTGGCGCTGATCTCGGCCTGCATCCGGGAGACGGAGAAGCGGCTGGGCCTCGACTGGCGTTTCAGCTGGTCGTCGATCGAGGTCTCCCCGGACGGGGAGATCGTCGTCTCGGTGAGCGTCCCGGCGGTCGCCGAGGCGGTCCGCGAACTCGGGGGCGGGGAAGCGGGCGGCCCCGGTTGGCGTCCGGGAAACGTTCCGGTGCGGCTGCTGCTGCTCGGCGACACCCCCCGCCGGCTCCAGGTGACCTCGAGCGTGGCCGATATCCGGCGCGAGCCGACCCACGCGGCCGAGCTCCTCACCCAGGCGATCATGGGCGAGGAACTCGTGCCGATCGTCGAGCGCGACGACTGGCATCTCGTCGTCCTGCAGGGGGGTTACCACGGATGGGTGCGGTCCTGGTCCGTCGCCGAGACAACGGTCGACCTGCTCGCCGACTGGCGCCGGCGGGCGGCGATGCGGATCGCCGCGCCGGTCGCCTACGTCCTCGCCGAACCGGTCGCGGGGAGCCTGCCCGTCGCCGACATCACCGCCGGTTCGGCGGTCGTGCCCGTGGCCTCGCGGGAGGGTTGGCGGGAGGTCGAGATCCCCGGGGGCAAGCGGGGATTCGTCGGCGAGGCGGATCTCGAGGAAGCGCCGGCGAACCCGCCGTCGCGCGAGGGGATCGTCGCGCGGGCCGCGCGATTCACCGGCATCCCCTACCTGTGGGGGGGGACGTCGGCGAAGGGATTCGACTGCTCCGGGTTCGTTTTGCGCGTCTGCCGTCTCGAGGGCATCGAGCTTCCGCGGGATTCCGACCGGCAGGCGGCCGCAGTCCGGCCGATTTCCCGCGACCGGCTCGAGGATGCGCGCCCGGCCGATCTCCTCTTCTTCGGCGAGGGCGAAACGGTGAGCCACGTGGCCGTGTACCTCGGCGGAGGGCGGTTCATCCACGCCTACGGCGACGTCCGGGTCAACGGTCTCCTGCCGGAGGATCCCCTCCTCGAGGCGAAACTGGCGGGAAGCTTGCTGCACGCCGGTGTCCTGCCGGCGCTCGATCGGCAGGCGGGAAATGCGGAGGATACCGGGCCGCGGCGGGACCCGACGCACCGGAAATAGTAAAAAAAGTGTTGACAGGCCTTTCCGGCTCAGTTAATTTTTCGCCCAAATAAATCAGGCACTGTCGTTCGAGCATCTGAAAGGGGGTTTCCTCGAACGGCCAGGGGACGGAAGCGGTTCTGCGGCGACGTTCGCAGGAGCCACACACCGGGAAGAACAGGAGAAGGGAGGAGCCGGCAACAGACGACACGGCGCCGGAAGGCGCACCGAAAAAAAAGTGCTATCGGGAAGTATCCGCACTCGTGCGGTGATATAGACTCTGCAACCTGGAAGGGTTCTTCCCCGAATGGAAGACGACTGACAGGAGGTTATCATGAAGAAGCTTCTGACTCTGATCCTGGCCGTGACGATCACGGCCGCGCTTGCGGCGCCGGCGATGGCGACGCAGTCCCGCCTGCGCGCCATGGGCGACGTGGGCAACTACATCGAGGACGACGCGAACATCTTTTCGTGGTACGCGACGCTGCCTTCCTATTCCAACCTCGTGCTCATCGAGCTCCAGAACGACGACATGGTCTGGGGCGACTACTGGATGAGCGACAACGGCGAGGGCGACTACGGCGACTGGGTCCGCGGGACCTACGGCCTCACCTACGCCCTGGGCGAGGACGGCCATTACGGAACGCTCGCCATGTTCTTCCAGGAGGGCGCATTCGGCATCAACCCCTTCAGCTCGTACTACGACATGTACGCGCCCTGGAGCGGTGCCTACCTCTTCAGCGACTGGCTCTGGGAGAAGTGGAACGTCATGTACGGCTACGCGATGGACGGCATGAGCTTCGGCCTGTACTTCGCGCGCGCCGACCAGATGTACAAGGAAGAGTGGACTGACGGCGAGGACGAGGAGAAGATGGCCTACACGACGATCGGCGTGGGCGCCCGCTTCGACATCGGCGACGACATGTACGCCGACCTCGCCTTCGACGTGTCGATGGGTTCGTATCTCGACAGCGAGACGTCCTACGGCGAGATCACCGAGGACGCCAACATGGCCCTCGGCTTCCGCGGCCGTCTCTTCTACGAGAAGAGCGAAACGATCACCCTCGTTCCCTACTTCAGCTACAAGATGTTCGACTTCAGCCTGCAGGCCGACAGCGCCGACTTCTACGATGACGACGAGTGCTACGGCTCCAAGGGCATGATGTTCGACTTCGGCGTCGGCGCCAACATCATGGTGAACGACGACAACCTGATCGTCTTCGCCATCGAGCCCTTCAAGTACATGAAGGGCGAGCCCTCCGACTGCCTCGGCGACTACTCCTTCGAGGGCTCCATCACCACGATGCCCCGCTTCCTGATGGCTCTCGAGAGCGACGTCAGGGACTGGATGACCTTCCGGACCGGCTGCTCGAAGTCCCTGGAGAAGTACGAGCTCACCGGTTCCGAGGGAAGCGACGAATACACCGAGACGATGACCTGGGCGCCCTTCGAGTGGTACCTCGGTCTCGGCTTCCACGTGGGCGATTTCGACGTCGACTGCGTGCTCAACAAGGAAGTCCCCTTCTCGATGGGCTACTGGCTCACCGGGTTCCGTCCCTACGAGGACGAGGAGACTCCCGTATGGATGATCTCCGCCAAGTACCACTTCTAGGGTACGGCGACGATATCCGACCTGCGGGCGGGGGGCCGATCGCGGCCCCCCGCCTTTTTCGTCTTTCGCGGTCGCCGCTGGCCCGCCCCTTGCACCAATGTGCTCCGTTTGGACGGCAAGGAGCACCGTGTACTTTTTCTATTACATCCCCGTGGGGCTCGACGTGGAGCGGCGTCGACAGACGTTCCTGACGTGGTTCCTCGCCGTCTTCTGCACAATCATCTATCTCGTAACCCGTTACGCCCCCGTCGGCTCGTGGTGGAACGTCTACAACCTCGTCTTCATTCCCCTGGATCCGTCGCCCGCCACCGCCGTGGCCCACCTCTTCGTCCATGCCGGCTGGTTTCACCTCGCCGGAAACATGGTTTACCTCCTGGTCTTCGGGCGCGCGGTCGAGGACCGGCTCGGCGCCGTCCCGTTCGTCCTCGTCTTCGCCCTCTCGGCCATGGCGGGCGCCTACACCCACGTCCTTTTCGGCCATCTCTTCTCGCCGGCGATGCTCGAATACGGGATCGTCGGCGCGTCGGGCGCGACCTCGGGGCTCCTCGGCGCCTTTCTCGTCCGGTTCTGGTACGGCCGGATCGACGTCGCCTGGTGGGTGTTCATGCCCCTCCAGGGCGTGAACCGCGCGGGGCGCAGCGGGGTGCCCGTCTTCGTGGCGATCGTCGTCTGGGCGGGTCTACAGGCCCTCCAGGCGGTGCTGCAGTTCGGGGAGGGGGGGCTGCGCGTCGCCTACGGCGTGCACGTGGGCGGTTTCGCCGCCGGCGCCCTGCTCGCCGTCCTCTTCGGGGCCGCCCGGGAGGCGCGCGTGGAGCGGATCCTCGTCAAGGCGCGCAGGCACGTCCGCCGCGCCGAGTGGTTCGCAGCGCGAGCGGAATTCGCCGATTACCTCGAACGGCGTCCGGGCGAGCCGGTTATCCATCTCGAGGCGGCCCGCGCGTCCGTCTGCGGCGGCGACGCGGGAGCGGTCCGCTACCACTACGTCGAAGCGATCCGCGCCGCGCTCCGGCGGCGGGAGCGGTCGGAAGCGGAGGACGCCTTCATCGAGGGGATGCGGCACATCGAGGGATTCAGCCTGGCCGAGCGACTCCACCTCGACCTCGCCTGCGGCATGGAGCGATCCCTGCGGTTCCGGGGCGCGATGATGGCGTACGCCAATTTCGTCGGGCGGTATCCCCGATCGGCGGAGACCCCCTTCGTCCTCCTCAGGATGGCCGGGCTCCTCGAACGGCGCGATGAAGATCCCGCCGGTGCGCTGCGATGCCTGCGGAGGATCGCCGACCGGTACCCCGACGATCCGTGGGTTGATTTCGCGGTTAAGGAGGCGCGGCGGATCGAGACGACCTGCGTCGTCCTCGGCCCCGGCCCGGAGGCGAAACATCTTGAAACCGGTTGAGGCTTCTGTTAGTTTCTGGCCGGAGATGCGGGGTGGTGCGGTGTGCAAAGTTCCGGGGAGACGTCTCTCGACGCGTTACGCTCCAGGGGGAGCCTCCGGGGGCTCGATGCGCTCGGCGACACCGAGCTCGTCGCCCTGATTCTCGGGCGTCAGCGGGGGCGCTCGGGGGGATCGATCGCGCAGGAGCTCGTCGACCGGTACGGTTCGATCGCGGCGCTCGGCCGGGCGGGACTGCGCGAGCTGATGGGCGTCGACGGTGTCGGGATCGCGGGGGCCCTGCGGCTCAAGGCCTCCTTCGAAGTGGGCAGGCGGTGCGTCATCGCCCGGCGGGAGCGGGCGATCAGGAAAGTCGGCTCGCCCGGGGACGTGGCCATGCTGATGGCCCCCGAGATGAGGGAACTCGACCGCGAGCATTTCAAGACCATCCTGCTCAACACGAAAAACGGCGTCATCGAGATCGCGACCGTGGCGGTCGGCTCCCTGAACGCGGCTCTCGTGCATCCGCGGGAGATGTTCAAGGCCGCGGTGGCCGCCAGCGCGGCGGGGTTCATACTCGTGCACAATCATCCGACCGGCAACCCCGAACCGAGCAGGGAGGACGCCGATCTCACCGTCCGCTTCGCGCGGTGCGGCGAACTGATGGGGATCGACCTCGTCGATCACGTCATCATCGGCGGAGCCGATTTCGTGAGCATGCGCGAACGGGGACTCGTGACCCTGTGATGTGAAAGGGGATTGCGTTGCTTGACCGGCTGTCCAACTATTTCTCGAACGACATCGCGATCGATCTCGGGACGGCGAACACGCTCGTCTACCTGAAGGGGAGCGGTATCGTCCTCAACGAGCCGTCGGTCGTCGCCGTCGACCAGAAGACAAGGAAGGTCTACGCGGTCGGGGCCGAGGCCAAGACGATGCTCGGCAAGACCCCGGATCATATCACCGCGATCCGTCCGATGAAGGACGGCGTGATCGCCGACTTCGAGATCACCGAGGTCATGCTCCGCGAGTTCATCAAGAAGTCGCAGAAGAAACGCTTCTTCATCCGGCCGCGCATCGTGGTCTCCGTGCCCAGCGGGATCACCGAGGTCGAGCGGCGGGCCGTCACCGATTCCTGCCAGAACGCGGGCGCCCGCCAGGTCTACCTCGTCGCCGAACCGATCGCCGCGGCGATCGGCGTCGGCCTGCCCGTCGACAAGCCGTCGGGGAACATGGTGATCGACATCGGCGGGGGCACCACGGAGATCGCCGTCATCGCCCTCAACGGGATCGTGACCGACATCTCGATCCGCATCGGCGGTGACGAGATGGACGAGGTGATCGTCCAGCACGTCAAGAAGGCGTACAACCTCCTGATCGGCGACCAGACGGCCGAACACGTCAAGATGGTGATCGGTTCGGCGACGAAGCTGAAGCAGGAGGAGGAGATGGAGATCAAGGGCAGGGATCTCGTCTCCGGTATTCCGAAGACCCTGCGCATATCGAGCGTGGAGATCCGCGAGGCCCTCGCAGAGCCGCTCAGCCAGATCACGGCCGCGGTCAAGACGGCGCTCGAGCAGACGCCGCCCGAGCTCGCCGCCGACATCGTCGACCGGGGAATCGTGATGATGGGAGGCGGATCGCTGCTTCGCGGCATCGACCGGCTCCTCAAGGAGGAGACGAACCTGCCGATCAACGTCGTCGAGGATCCGCTCACCTGCGTCGTGCTCGGCAGCGGCAGGATTCTCCAGAACCTGCACCAGTACGAGCGGATCATCATGAAGAACTCGCGGTTCTAGGCATGCAGCTGCGTTTCTTTCTCTTCGAACGACATCGCGACAAGACGGCGCTCGTCGTGGCGGTCGCGCTCTCGATCTTCCTGATGACGCGCGACGACGGGGGCAAGGCGGCAACGGCCCGGGCCTTCTCGGCGGTGCTCCTCGGACCCGCGGTGCGGGTCGGGGCGTACTTCGACTCGATGGAGGAACTGCGGTCGGAGAACCGCCGGCTCCGCGAGCTCGCGGCGAGCCTCTACCACGAGCGGGAGCGCCTCGTCCGCCAGGGACGCGAACGCGACCGTCTCCGCCGCCTGCTCGAGCTCCGCGAGAAATCGCCCTTCCGTTTCCTTCCCTGCGAGGTCATCGCCCACTCGTCGAGCCGCTTCCACCAGGCCGTCACCGTCGACCGCGGCGAGGCGGACGGCGCGCGCGCCGGGATGGCGGTTGTCGGCTATCGCGGTCTCGCGGGCCGCGTGACACAGACGTTCGAGAACACGTCGCGCGTCCTGCTGATCAACAACAAGGCGATCGCGGTGAGTTGCCGGGATCACCGGAGCGGCGTGGTCGGGATCCTCGAGTGGGAGCGGGGGAACCTCTTCCGGCTCGAATACGTCGGGCGGGAAGAGGACGTCGCCCCCGGCGACACCCTCCTGACGAGCGGTCTCGGCCGCCTGTTCCCCGAGGGCTTCCCCGTCGGGACCGTCTTCCAGGTGTCGACGGAGCCGGGCAACCTCTCGCGGCGGATCGGCGTGGTCAGCATGGCCGATCTGCACAAGCTCGAGGAGCTCTTCATCGTGGTCTCCGGCGAGGGATGGGACGCCGAGGCGGTCTTCGACGAACTGCAGCGCCGCGAGGGGGGGGGCGAAACGCCGTGAGATTCGCGAAGGCGGCGATCGCCGCGATCCTCG
This sequence comes from Candidatus Krumholzibacteriota bacterium, assembly GCA_016931295.1. Classification (NCBI taxonomy): domain Bacteria; phylum Candidatus Krumholzibacteriota; species Candidatus Krumholzibacteriota bacterium. Next base: position 90,862 of record JAFGEZ010000047.1, on the reverse strand, counting down.
TGTTCCTTTTCCAGCTGATCGTCGTCGGGCGGTTCGCTGTCGCCGGCGCCGCGCCCGACATCATGACAATCCTCGTCGTGGTCCTTGTTCTCGACATGGACCCGGTCCTGGCCGTCGTCACGGGCTTCTTCCTCGGATTCCTGCAGGATCTCGGCAACGCCTCCTTTCTCGGAATGAACGCCCTCGCCAAGTGCCTCGTCGCGTGGGGCGTGGCCCGCACCGGCGGGGGGCTCGTGCCGGAGAGCGTCCCCTTCCGCGCCGCGCTCGTCTTCGCCGCCTCGATCGTGAACGACATCGTGGTTCTCGTCGTGACGACGGGGTTCGACGTGCCGCTGATCCTCGTCTCCTTTTTCCGGTATTCGCTGCTCTCCGCCCTCTACGCCGCGGCGGTCGGCGCCGTCGTCTTCGTGCTGCAGGGGGAGATCGCCGGAAGGATGGTGCGCGCCGGTGGACGCCGCTGACCGCCAGAGCGAGGGCGCCCTCAGGAGGCGGCTGATCCTTGCGGTCGTCGTCGTCGCCGCCGTCATGCTCGTTCTCGTCATCCGTCTCTTCCATCTACAGGTCGTCGCGCACGGGCACTACGCGAAGCTCGCCCTGACGAACCGCATCCAGCGGGAACGGGTCGTCGCGCCGCGCGGACTGATCCGCGCGCGGGACGGGACCAAGCTCGTCGTCAACGTTCCCGTCTACCAGATCAGCATTCTGCCCAACAAGCTCCGCGGGGCCGGGGAACGGCTCGGCATCGCCTGCCGGTGGCTCGGCATCGACGAGGTGAAACTCGACGCCGACCTGGCCGCCTGGCGGGAGCGGTACCGCGACGGCCGCGAAATGACGGTCGTCCAGGCGGCCGACAAGCGGCAGATCTCGGTGCTGATCGAGAACCGGAGCCTCTTCCCCTTCTTCCGGCTCGTGCTGAAGCACCGCCGGCAGTATCCCCAGGGGGAACTCGCCGTCCATCTTCTCGGCTATACGGGCGAGGTGGGAGACGACGACATGCGCCGGGCCTCCGCGCTGCAGCCCGGAGACATTATCGGCCGCACGGGTATCGAGCTGCAGTACGAGGCCGACCTCAGGGGCGTCGACGGCGTCAAGATCGTCGAGATAAGCGCGGAGGGGACGAAGATCGGGGAGATCGATCAGCACGAGAGCGGATTCGCCGGCGAGGGGGAGGCTCTCGGTTCACGGCCCCCCGTTCCGGGAAGCGACGTCTACCTGACGGTCGACATCGAACTGCAGCGGTCGATCGAGGAGATCTTCGACTGGGCGAAGGGATGCGTCGTCGCGATGGATCCGGAGAACGGCGAGGTGCTCGCCGCGGTGAGCCGCCCGGGCTACGATCCCAACATCTTCCTCGAGGGGGTGACGCGACGGCAGTGGCAGGATCTGTTCGGCAATCCCGACAATCCCCTGTTCAACAGGATCGTCCAGGCGGTCTATCCGCCGGGGTCGATCTTCAAGATCGTCACGGCCACCGCCGCGCTCGACGCCGGCGTCATAGGCCCGAGGGACCGCCTCGCGCCGTGCTGGGGCGTCTACCGGTTCGGCAACCGCGATTTCCGTTGCTGGAAGGCCGAGGGGCACGGCTCGCTCGCCCTGTCCGCCGCGATCGAGCAGTCCTGCGACATCTTTTTCTACCAGATCGGCGAGATGCTCACGGCAGACCGGTTCCACGAGGCGGGCGAGCTCTTCGGCCTCGGCCGCCGGACGGGGATCGATCTTCCCTCGGAAGCGCGCGGCCTGTTGCCAAGCAAGGCCTACTACGACAAGCGGTTCGGGCGGGGCAGGTGGACGAAGGGCCACCTGCTGAACATCTCGATCGGCCAGGGAGACCTCCTCGTCACGCCGGTGCAGATCTGCGTCCTCGCCGCGGTCGTCGCGAACGGGGGATTCCGCGTCACGCCCCACCTCGTCCGGGAGATCCGGAGCCCCGACGGACGATCCGCCGGTAGCCGGCCAGAGTCGCCCGTCCCCGTGCGCGGCCTCGACCGCTCGACACTGGCCCTTCTCCGGCGGTCGATGGAGGCCGTGGTCCACGGCGAGCACGGAACGGCGCGCGGGGCCCGCGTTGCCGGCGTCCGGGTCGCCGGCAAGACGGGCACGTGCCAGAATCCGCACGGCGAGGACCACGCCCTCTTCGTCGCCTACGCCCCCGCCGACGATCCCGAGATCGTCCTCGTGATCGTCATGGAGAACGCGGGGCACGGCGGCGCGATGGCCGCGCCGATCGCGGGACGGATTCTTTCCTCCCGTTTCCTCGGCGTCGCCTCGGGGCCGGCGCGCGCCGCCGCGTCTTCAAACGGCGAGGTGACGAGATGAAACGGGAATTCGACTGGTTGATTTTCGTGTCCGCGCTCATGCTCATCGGGATGGGCCTGCTGACGCTCTACTCCGTCGGCCACGTGCCCGCAGAACTGAGCGAGACGGTGCCCGAGGCGGAGGGCGCCTGGTTCCACCGGCAACTCGTCTGGGCGCTGATCGGCATCTCCGTGATGGCGGTCGCCGTCTTCATCCCCTGCAGGTACTACGAGACGCTGGCCGTCCTCCTCTACGGCGCCTGTCTCGCGCTCCTCGTCATCGTCCTCGTCATCCCCGCGCGGGGAGCGTCCCGCTGGATCGCGATCGGTCCCTTCGGTCTGCAGCCGAGCGAGTTCATGAAGCCGGCCCTCGTCTTCCTGCTCGCGCGGTTTCTCGCCGAGAAGCGCAAGGATCCCAACCGCCTGCGCGTTCTCGCGGCGACGCTGCTGATCACCGCCATCCCCTTCCTCCTCGTCAAGCGCCAGCCCGATCTGGGCACGGCGCTCGTCTTCCCGGCGATCCTCCTGCCGATACTCTACTGGCGCGGTCTCGACGGGGGAGTGCTCGCCTTCTTCGTCACGCCCGTCGTGAGCGCCTTCCTCGTGATCTACAGCGAATGGTCGATCGGCGAGGGATATCCCTTTCTGCTCCTTCTCTTCTTCCTCTTCATCCTGATCCTCGCATACGCCGGGCGCCGTCGGCTCTTCCAGAGCATCATGCTCGTCGGTGTGAACCTCGCCGTCATGCTCACCGTCCCGGGCGTCTGGAGCCGCCTGCACGTCTATCAGCAGAAGCGCGTTCTCGCCTTTCTCCGCCCGGAATCCGATATCCTCGGAGCCGGGTGGCAGGTGTACCAGTCGAAGGTCTCGATCGGCTCGGGAGGATTCGCCGGCAAGCAGTACCTGCACGGCACGCAGAAGCTGCTCGCATTCCTCCCGGAGCGTCATTCCGATTTCGTCTTCTCCGTTCTCGCCGAGGAGCTCGGCTTCATCGGCGCGATGATCATCCTCGTCCTCTTCACGATCATCATCGTCCGCGGCCTGTTCCTCGCCGCGAAGATGAAGAGCCGGTTCGCGTCGCTCGTGGCGATCGGCATCTGTTCCTATTTCGCGTTTCATGTTATCGTGAACGTCGGCATGGCGATCGGGCTGGCGCCGGTGACCGGACTGCCCCTGCCGTTCATGAGCTACGGGGGAAGCTCGATGCTCGTGAGCTGCTTTTTCGTCGGGGTGCTGCTCGACATGTCGATCAGGTTCTACGAGTACTGAGGAGGAGTCGCGCATGGAGCGGGGTGTCGACCGGTTGCTCTCTCTCGCCGGCAACGACGGGTTCGAATGCGAGGTCTACGCCGAGCGCGTCCGGCGGTTCCAGGTGGAGGTGTTCCGCGGCGAGGTGGAATCGGTCGACCGGTCCGTCGACGAGGGTTTCGCCCTGCGCCTCGTCCGGCATGGGCGGGTCGGCGCCGCGTTCACGACCGCCACGGGCGCCGACGGTCTTTTCGCGGTCTACGCCGAGGCGCGGGGAAACGTTCGCGCCGCCTCGCCGGTCGACGCGGACGTGCTCGCCGATTTCCGCGAAGCGCCGGCCCGCGCCGGGCTCTTCCCTCGTTTGCCGGGGGAAAAGGATGCGCGGATCGCGCTCGACGGGGTTCGCGAGATGGAAGCCGCCTGCTACGGGACGGACGACCGCGTCGAGAACACCGAGGGAGCCCTGTACGCCGAGGAGGTCGAGGAGGTCCTCGTCGCCGGTACGCGCGGGTTTCTTTGCCGCGAGACGCGGGGGATGTGCTCCTGCTCGATCGCGGCGGTCGCGCGGACGGGCGGGGAGACGCGCACCGGCTGGCATCACGGGCAGGCGCATCATCCGTCGGACCTCGATTTCGCCGGTATCGGACGGGAGGCGGCCGTCAAATCCGTCGATCTGCTCGGTTCGCGCCCGGTCGCCACGAAACGGTGCGGCGTCGTCCTCGACGCCCCCGCGGCCGCCGATATCGTCGGTCTCCTCGAGCAGGCGCTCTCCGCCGAATCGGTCGTCCGCGGGATGAGCGTCCTCGCCGGCATGCTCGGCGGGCGGATCGCCCCCGCCGGCGTCTCCGTCGTCGACGATCCCTTCCTGCCGGGGGGCTGCTACAACGCCTCCTTCGACGCGGAGGGGCTTCCGAAGAACCGCGCCGTCCTCGTTCGCGACGGCGTTCTCGAACAGTATCTCCACACCGCCTATTCGGCCAATCGGATGGGCGTCGAGGCCACGGGAAACGCCGTGCGCGCCTCCTGGAAGAGCCTGCCCGTCCCGGGGCCGGCGAACCTCTGCCTCGAACCGGGCGGCGCGACGCTGCAGGACCTCCTGGCAGCGGCCGGAGAGGGGATATTCGTCAGGGACATCATGGGCATGCACACGGCCGATCCGATATCGGGGGATTTCTCGGTGGGCATCAACGGCCGCCTGATCCGCGGCGGCGCCTTCGCCGGACCGGTCAGCGAGATGACGCTGAGCGGCAACCTGTCGAAGCTGCTCGCCGGCATTCGCGGCGTGGGCCGGGAGCGGACGTTCATCGGCCCGTACGGCGCGCCGCCGCTCTTCGTCGAAGGATTGACCGTCAGCGGAACGTGAGGAGAATCAGATGCACCCGGTACTCGTCGAACTCGGCCCGTTGAAGATCTATTCCTACGGATTCATGCTCGCGCTGAGTTTCCTCGTGGGGATCTGGCTCGCCGCGCGGCGCGCCGACAGGCGCGGACCGGGCGGGGACCTGATCTACGACCTGAGCATCATCCTCGTCCTCGGCGCGGTGATCGGCTCGCGCGGTCTCTATATTCTCACCCACCGGGACAACTACCACAGCATTCTCGACATCATCGCCCTCTGGCAGGGAGGCGCCACCTATTACGGCGGACTCGTCCTCGCCGTCGCGGGGGCCGTCGTCTTCCTTTGGCGCAAGAACATCTCCTTCATGCTGATCGCCGATATCTGCGCTCCATCGATTGCCCTCGGGGTCTTCTTCACGCGGATCGGCTGCTTTCTCTCCGGTTGCTGCTTCGGGCACCCGACCAGTTGCCCCGCGGGCATGGTCTTCCCGGCCGGATCGCCGGCCGGCTGGATGTTTCCGGGGATCCACATCCACCCGACGCAGCTCTACTCCTCCCTGTACGGCATCGCGATCTTCGCCCTCCTTCTCCTCGTCGAGCGATGGAAGCGCTTCGACGGTTTCGTCTTCTCCTTTCTCTGCATCTTCTACGGCATCGCCCGGTTCGTCGTCGATTTCTTCCGGTGGTACGAGGACTCGGCGATGGTCGGCGGCGGGCTGACGTTCAACCAGGTGATCAGCATCGGTCTCGTCGCGGCGGGCGGGATTCTCCTCGCCGTGCTGGGCAGGCGGAAAGGCCGAAGCTGACCGGACGGCATGCGGGGTGCGGTGGTGCGGGGTCTCATCTCCATTCTTCTCGAACAGCTTCTGCCGTCCGTCTGCCTCTCCTGCAAAACGACGCTCGATGAGAATCCGTGCTTTGTCGCGGAGATCCCGCCCGGCTGGCCGCCGGAGACGATCGATTTCCTCGGCGCCGACCTGCGCGTCGCCCTTTTCGGCGGGGTGGAGCTCCCCGCCCGCGTGCTCTGCGCCTCCTGTTTCTTCCGCCTCGAGTTGGCGGCCCCCGGAGCGGAAAGGGTCATCGCGCCCTTCCAGACCAACCAGCTCCTGCTCGAGACGGTCCGTTTCCTGAAATTCTCCGGCGGACGCGCCGCCGTTCCCTCGCTCGCCTGGTGGATGGCGAACGCGCTGGCTTCGCGGGCGGGGCGCGAAACGGTCCTCGTCAACGTGCCCCTTCATCCGCGCAGGAAGCGGGACCGCGGATTCGACCAGGCGGAGCTCCTCGCTCGCGACGTGGGCCGCCGCCTCGGTTTGCCGGCGCCGCGAGGCGTCCTCCGGCGCGTCCGCCATACGCGCGGGCAGCGCCTCCTCGATCGCCGGGAACGGGAAGGGAACGTGAGCGGGGCCTTTCGTCTCGAGCGGCCGGAGGCGGTGGCGGGGCGCGACGCCGTGCTCGTCGACGATCTCGTCACCTCGGGCGCGACCGCGAGGGCTTGCCTGGCCGCTCTCGCCGAAGCCGGCCCTCGCTCGACGAGGGTGCTCGCGGCGGGGACGGCCGGCGCCCCGGAGGGGCTTATTTGATTTGACATGCAAGGTCGCGGGTGCTAGAAATATCCAGGACCGTGCGGGGCAGCTTCGCGCGGATCGCCCGATATCTGACACGGGAGGGCCCGGAAAGAAGCGATTTCCCGGTGTTCTTCGCCGCTCGGCAATCCAATCAACGACAAACAGGGAGGACGACGTGCTCGTCACGAACAAGGAACTTCTCGACGCCGCCCGGGCGGGAGGATACGCGGTCGGGGCCTTCAACATCAACAACATGGAATTCGTCCAGGCGATCACCGACGCGGCGATGACGCTGCAGAGTCCCGCCATCCTCGCCGTCTCGCAGGGGGCGCTCGCGTACGCCGGATTCGAGAATCTCGTCGAGCTCGCCCGGACGGCCGCGGAGGTCAGGAAGATCTCGATCTCGCTGCATCTCGATCACGGCCAGGACATGTCGATCATCGAGCGGTGCATCGAAGAGGGATTCACCTCGGTGATGATCGACGGCTCCCATCTGCCCTTCGACGAGAACGTCGCGGTCACCCGGAAGGTCGTCGAGAAGGCGCGTCCGAGGGGGGTGTCGGTGGAGGGCGAACTCGGCCGTCTCGCCGGCATCGAGGACAACATCTCGGTCAGCGAGCAGGAAGCGCGGTTCACCGACCCCGACGAGGCGGCCGCGTTCGTCGAGAAGACGGGCGTCGATTCGCTCGCCGTTGCCGTCGGAACGAGCCACGGGGCGTACAAGTTCAAGGGCGAGGCGAAGCTCGCGCTCGACCGGCTCTCCGAGATCGTCGCCCGCGTGCCGGTTCCGATCGTGCTGCACGGCGCGTCCGGCGTGGATCCTGCGCACGTGGCCCTCGCCAACGAGTACGGGGCCGAACTCGCCGGGACGCGCGGCGTGCCCGACGAGGCGATCGTGGACGCGGTCCGGCGGGGTGTCTGCAAGGTCAACATCGATACCGACATGCGTATCGCGTTCACCGCGTTCGTCCGCCAGACGCTCGGCAAGCAGCCCGCGGTCTTCGATCCGAGGAAGATCCTCGGGCCGGCGCGCGAGGCCATCAAGAACGTCGTTATGCACAAGATGAAGCTGTTCGGCAGCGAGGGCAGGACGCCCTCCGCCTGACGGGGCAATCGCCACAAAAGGAGGAGACGATGGCGATCAACGTCGCGATCAACGGTTTCGGGAGGATCGGGCGGCTCGTGTTCCGCGGCGCGCTCGCTGCGCGCGGCATCAACGTCGTCGCGATCAACGACCTGACCGACGCCGACACGCTCGGCCACCTGCTCAAGTACGATTCCGTCCACGGGCGATTCCCGGGATCGGTCACCGTCCTGAAATCGGGGTACATCAAGGCGACCTCCGGCGGGCAGACGGCGAAGGTGAAGGTCCTCGCCGAACGCGATCCCGCGATGCTTCCCTGGAAGGAGCTCGAGGTCGACGTCGTCATCGAATCGACGGGGCTCTTCCGCAAGCGCAAGGACGCCGGCAAGCACATCGCTGCAGGAGCCAGGAAGGTGATCATCTCCGCCCCCTCGGGCGACGCGGACATCATGATCGTGATGGGGGTCAACAGCAACCTGTACCGCAAGGGCAAGCATCACATCATCTCCACCGCCTCCTGCACGACGAACTGCCTCGCGCCGGTCGCGAAGATCCTGAACGACGCCTTCGGCATCGCGAACGGCCTGATGACGACGATCCACGCCTACACGAACGACCAGATGATCCTCGACGCGCCGCACAAGGACCTCCGCCGCGCCCGGGCCGCCGCCGTTTCGATGATCCCGACGACGACGGGGGCCGCCAAGGCGACGGGCGTCGTCCTGCCCAAGCTCGCCGGCAAGCTCGACGGCATGGCGGTCCGCGTGCCCACGGCCGACGGCTCGCTCGTCGATCTCACCGTGACGCTCCGGAAGAAGACGACGATCGGGGAGATCAACGCGGCGATGCGCACGGCGGCCGCCGGCCCCCTGAAGGGCATCCTCGAGTACACCGAGGATCCGATCGTCTCCTGCGACATCATCGGCAACCACCACTCGTCGATCTTCGACGCCCGGGCGACGATGATGATCACGCCGACCGTCTTCAAGGTCCTCTCGTGGTACGACAACGAGTGCGGCTACGCGATGCGGATGGTCGACATGATGAAGCTCCTCATGAAGTGACGGGGATGGGGAGAAAGGAACGGTTGTGAGGAAAAAGACTGTCAGGGACCTGCCCCTCGCCGGCCGCCGGATACTGATGCGCGTCGATTTCAACGTTCCCCTCACGAAGGAGGGGGACATCGCGGACGACACGCGCATCAGGGCGGCGCTGCCCACGATCGAATACGCGGCGGGGCAGGGGGCCTCGATCGTGCTCCTCTCGCATCTCGGAAGGCCGAAGGGGAAGCGCGATCCGAAGTACAGCCTGCGGGTCGTGGCCTACCGCCTCGGCGAGCTCACCGAGCATCCGGTCCGTTTCGTCGACGATTGCGTCGGCCAGGCGGCCGAGGAGGCCGCCGGATCGCTGGATCCCGGGGAGATCCTCCTGCTCGAGAACGTCCGGTTCCACGAGGAAGAGACGAGGAACGATCCCGCTTTCGCCGCCCGTCTCGCGTCGCTCGGCGATCTCTACGTCGACGACGCGTTCGGAACGGCCCACCGGGCGCACGCGTCCACCGAGGGCGTCACCGGTTATTTCGACGATCGCGTCGCCGGGCTCCTCATGGAGAAGGAGCTCGAGATGCTCGGCGGTCTCCTCCAGGAGCCGGGCCGGCCGTTCGTCGCCGTGCTCGGCGGGGCGAAGGTGTCGACCAAGATCGGCCTGATCCGCAACCTGCTCGATCGTGTCGACCGGATCCTGATCGGGGGAGGGATGGCCTTCACCTTCTTCCGCGCGGCCGGGTTGGGAATCGGGGATTCCCTCGTCGACGAGGAGTGTCTCGGCACGGCGAAGGAGCTGCTCGAGCAGGCAGGCCGCGGTGACCGCAAGCGGATCTTCCTGCCGGTGGACTGCCTCGTCGCGCGAGAGATCGAGGAGGGGGCGGAGACCCGGACCGTTTCCACCGGCGATCTCCCCGACGGCTGGGTTGGCGTCGACATCGGCGACAAGACTGTCGAGGTCTTCCGGGCCGAGCTCGAACGGGCCAGGACGGTCTTCTGGAACGGGCCGATGGGGATCTTCGAGATACCGGGCTTCGACGCCGGGACGCGGCGCATCGCGCGCATCGTGGCCGAACTGACCGGCGGCGGCGCGACGACGGTCGTCGGCGGCGGCGACAGCGTCGCCGCGCTGAACAGGCTGCATCTGACCGACCGGATAACGCACGTTTCGACGGGAGGCGGCGCGTCCCTCGAGCTTCTCGAGGGAAAGAGCCTTCCCGGGGTCGCCGCACTCGACGATCCGGACTGAAGACGGACGAAAGGCGTGTCAAGCGGCGGCCGGATCCCGGCGGGGTCCGGCCGCCGTGCCGAACGACGGCAAGCGAAAGGGGACGCGGACATGGGCAGGATCATCGTCGCCGGCAACTGGAAGATGCACAAGACGCACGAGGAGGGACGCCTACTCGCCGAGGCGATCGTCCACGGGACGGAAAAAGCTCCGCCGGCGTGCGAGATCGTTCTCATCCCGCCCTTTACGGCGATCCCGGCCGTTTGCGGCGTCACCGGGGGGACGACGGTGCGATGCGGAGCGCAGAACCTCTGGCATGAGCCCGCCGGGGCCTTCACCGGGGAGATATCCGGCGCGATGCTCGTCGCCCTCGGCTGCGAATACGTGCTCGTGGGGCACTCGGAACGGCGGCACGTGATCGGCGAGGAGGACTCCCTGCTCCAGCTGAAGCTCGTCGCGGCGCTCGAGGCGGGCCTGCAACCGATCCTCTGCGTGGGGGAGACGCTCGAGCAGCGCGAGGCGGGGCGGGCCCGGGAGATCGTCGCCGCGCAGGCGACCGCCGCCCTCGGGGAACTCAACCGCCCGGCCGCGTCGCGCGTACTGCTCGCCTACGAACCGGTCTGGGCCATCGGGACGGGGAAGACCGCGACGCCGGAAGACGCGGCCGATATGCACGGGTACCTGCGCTCGGTCGTCGGCGATCTCTTCGATGCCGTGGTCGCCGAGGCGATGCCGATCCTCTACGGCGGAAGCGTGAAGCCCTCGAACGCCGCGACCCTTCTCGGCCGGCCGGGGATCGACGGGGCCCTCGTGGGGGGCGCCGCCCTCGATGCCGCTTCATTTCTCGGCATCGTCGCGGCGGCCCCGGAGAGCAGATAACTCCCGGGATACGAACGAGTTGAGGGGAAACACAAAGCGTTTGACTTGGCCGCGGCCATGTATTAGACTATAGTTTCGAAAAGGTTGGTGCGTATATGCTGTTCAACGTGTTCGTTACATTTCACGTCGTTACCTGCTTCCTGCTCATCGTCGTCGTGCTGATGCAGTCGAGCAAGGGTGGCGGGCTCTCCGGCGCGTTCGGCGGAGGCGGCGGCCAGGCGATGATGGGCGGCCGGGAGGCGGCGACCTTCCTCTCGAAGGCGACGACCTGGCTGGCGATCGTCTTCATGGTCACGTCCCTGACGCTCGCCTTCCTGTCCGCCGACCAGGGCGGCAACGAGCAGGAGAGCGCCCTCAGGCGCGCCGCCCAGCGACAGCAGATCAACACGATCGTTCCCGAGGAGCAGAAGGACATCGACGACGTCCTCGGCAACGTCCCGGAGCCGGCGGGCGACGAGGACGAGTCCGGGGAGGGCGGCGAGACGCGCCAGCCCGACGGCGGCGAATAGGGACGCGATCGATTCGTGCCGAGATGGTGGAACTGGTAGACACGCTACTTTGAGGGGGTAGTGGGAGAAATCCTGTGCGGGTTCGAGTCCCGCTCTCGGCATTAGATTCCCGGGGCCGAAGGGCCCCGCTTTTTTTTGCCCCGGCGCCGGATCGGCATGGACGGCCCGCCGGCCACTATTCGCTTTACACGGGAGTCGGCGTTGGGTACCCTCACCGCTGTTCGATGTCAAGGAGGTCGGGATTGGGCTGGAACGCATATATCGAGGCGCACGTCGATCTGCTGACGGTGGCGGCCCTCGTCATCGCTCTTCTCTCGCTCGCGGCCGCGATCGTGCTCCTCGGCCAGGTGCGGCGACTCCGTCGACCCTACCGGAGCATGGCGGCGCTCTGCGAGAAGAAGGGCGCGGAGAAGGCGCTCGAGGAGCTCCTCAAGGGCGTCGACGAGAATCGCGCCCTTCTCGGCGAGCAGTCCGGGCGGCTCGCCGGCATCGCCGCGCGGCTCGAGGGCTCGTTCAGCGGCGCCGGCCTCGTGAAATACAACGCTTTCGAGGACGTCGGCGGCAACCAGAGCTATTCGCTCTGCCTGCTGACCGGGGAGCGGAACGGCGTGATCCTCACGAACCTCGTCGGCAGGAACGCGACGAGGGGCTACGCGCTCGACGTCTCCGGAGGGACGCCCTCGCGCGACCTGAGCGACGAGGAACGGACGGCGCTCGAGACCGCCACGAAGGCGGTCGGCGGCTGACGGGGCCGGCGCCGCGGCATGGAAAACGACGAGGGCGGAAGCCGGCGATGCGGCGTCCGCCCTCGTTTTGTCTCCGCCAGTCGGCCGCGGGTTACCTGATGATCGACTTGATCCCGCCCCAGCTCGATTCCTCGGTGCCCACGCCCAGCGGGCAGCAGGTCGAGGTCAAACCCATGTACTGGAAGGGGAGGTTGTCTGGCCAGCAGGTCCCGGTGATCATCCCCGTGTCGGGGTGCGGAAGGATCATGATCGGCACGTTCGACATCGTCCCGCCGAAATCCTCGCAGACATCGAGAGCGAAGAGATGCAGGGTGGCGAGGAGATTGTATCCCGGCGTGAATCCGTCGAGTGGCGGCCAGTAGGTGATGGCGACGCCCGAGAGCGGATCGCCGAGATTCAGCGAGCCCTCGGGAATCTCCATCCCGGAAAAACCGATCATCGGCGAGCCGATGGCGAGCTGGAACTCGACGGCGGTGAGATAGCATCCCGTGTTGTGGGCGTAGACGTACGCGTCGAACATGACGCCGGGCGATGCCGGGCTGTAGTGCATCTGGTACGGATCGTACGTGAAATAGACGCCCATCGTCGGCGCCGCGAGAAGACCGGCCGGTACCAGCATGATCAGTGCGACGATGCAGCAGCGTTTCATTGGTTCCCCCTTGTTCGGTCGAATCACGATGCAGCGGAAAGCAAACGGTCGCAAAAAGGAGCCGTGCGTCATCACCTCCCCGCGCGCGTGTCGTCGTGGTCGTCTGCCGTTTGAGATATTCGAAGGATTGTTCCCCTGGAGCAGCATCGAACAGTATACACCAACGCGCCGGCGGCGTCAAGGCGCATTTCGATTCAATCATTTGTGGAGAAAAGGGTTACGGAATGTTCAACGTGGGCGGTGCTCGTCTGAGTAGCGTTCGAGGATGCGCCGCTCCGTCTCGGTGAGATTCTCCCATCCCTTTTCCGATATCTTGTCGAGGATCGAGTCCACCTTCGCCGCATCGTCGTTCGCCGCCCCGTCAGGGGGGGATTCGTCGCCGAAGCGCACGCTGATCGGGATGCGCCGCCAGAGGCGGCCGAGACGGTTCCAGAGGCGGAAGGAACGGTGGTCTCCGCGGAGGACGAGCAGCCCCGCGGCCATTCCCCCGAGATGCGCGAAGTGGGCGATGCCGTCGCCGCCGGTGATGCCGTTCAGGAATTCGATCCCGGCGATCACGATGACGAAGGTGCGCGCCCGCACGGGAAAGAGCCCCCAGACGTAGATCTCGTTGTAGGGAAAGAGGACCGCGTAGGCGAGGAGGATGCCGTACCCGGCTCCCGACGCGCCGATGACGGTCGTCCGGTAGGAGAAGAGGAACGAGGCCGCGGCAGCGCCGAGGCCGCAGAGCAGGTAGTACCGGAGAAAGCGGGCGTTCCCCCAGACCGCCTCGAGCTGGCGGCCGAACATGTAGATGATGAACATGTTCAGGGCGAGGTGGAAGAAGCCCCCGTGGAGGAACATGTAGGTGACGACCTGCCAGATCCAGCCGCGGTGGACGACCAGCCACGGCGTGAGGCCGAAGACGTCGCCGAATCGAGTCCGGATGAGGACGATCTGCAGGATGAAGACGATGACGTTGATCGCCACGAGGGTCAGAACGGCGCTTCCCGTCACGTTGTCGAGGAAACTGCCGCCGGGTTTCCGGTATCCGCGTCGTCCGTACATGCCAGGCCTTTCCGGTGCGTGTGCAGTCATCACATGATAATCGATCGGGCCCCGCCGGGCAACCGGCGAATGCGGTAAAAAAAGGGAGTCGACTCCGGCCAATCCGCTGTGGTATCGTCGTATGGAGGTGATGCACGGTGAAAGGGATCCTGGTATCGCTCTTCGCGCTCCTCTTCCTCGCCGGCGCCGCCGAGGCGGCGTTCTGGAATGTCTACCCGGACGGTTCGGGCGTGTGCCCGACGATCCAGTCGGCGCTCGATTCGGCTGCCGCCTCCGGCGATTTCATCTCCATCGAGGGCGGGGTCTACCACGAGGAGAACCTTTCCGTCGCGGGCAAGGACGTCTTCCTCTCCTTCAACGGCGGGAACGTCTACGTGACCGCGCCGACACCCGGGAGCGGCACGGGGATCACGATCGCGGGCGCCTCGCCGGCGTTCAATCTCTTCGGCATCTCCTTCGTCGGCTTCGCGACGGGCGTGGCGATCGAGGACGGCTCGCCGGCCGTCTCCTACGCGAACATCAGGGAATGCGGCACGGGGATCGCCGTCTCGGGGGCCTCCTCCGCTCCCGATCTCTCCTTCAATTTCATCGACTCCTGCGCCGTCGGCATCGAGGCGGCGGGGGGGATGCTCGTCGATGTGGGCAACCACACGATCGTCGATTGCGAAACCGGCGTCCGCGTCGCCGGCGCCGCGGCCGTCGTCCAGCGAAGCATCGTCTACGGGTGCGACACGGGGATCGACCTGGCATCCGGCACGGTCGCGATCGACTGCAGCGATTTCTGGATGAACGGCGTCGATGCCGCCGGCGTCTCCCTGCCGCCGACGAACATCCACGAACTGCCCCGTTTCTGTTTCGTCGCCTATCCGCAAGCCCCGTTCTTCCTGCACGTCGATTCTCCCTGCTGGAGCGCCAACAACGATTGCGGCGTGAACATGGGGGCCTTTACCGTCACCTGGGGGTGCGAGGGGACCGCCGTCCGCGAGACGACCTGGAGCGGAATCAAGTCGCTCTATCGCTGAACATGCCGCGATCGGGAGGACGTCACGTGACAACGATGAATCCGGCGGCCATCGTCGCCCTGCTGTTCGCCGTGTCGGCGGCGGCCTGCGGCGTCGCGCACGGAGGTGAGACGACGGTGAACACCGTTTTTTCGAACGCAGTGATCCATACCCTCGACGAAGACAGGCCGCCCGCGGCGGCGATCGCCTTCGGGGACGGACGCATCATCGCCGTCGGTTCCACGGACGAGGTTCTCGCCGCCGCCGGCCCGGGCGCCCGGACGGTCGATCTGGGAGGCGCGACGGTCATCCCCGGCCTCGTCGATGCGCACGCGCATTTCCTCGGCTACGCGAAGAGCCGGGCGTGGATCGATCTCGTCGGCACGGGTTCGCCGGAGGATGTCGTCGGCCTCGTCGCCGGGCGCGCTGCGTTTGGATCGGGATGGATCGCCGGCAGGGGATGGGACCAGAACGACTGGGACGATCCCGTCTACCCCGGGCGGGGCGACCTCGACGCGGTCGCGCCGGACTGGCCGGTCTATCTCTCGCGCGTCTGCGGGCACGCCGCGTGGGTGAACGGCGCCGCCCTCGCGGCGGCGGGCGTCACCGCGGAAACGCCCGATCCAACTGGGGGAAAAATCCTCCGGGACGCCGGGGGCGAGCCGACGGGCATCCTGCTCGACACGGCGATGGAGCTCGTCTCGTCGATCATGCCGCCGCCCACGCGAAACGAGGAGCGGGCGCTTCTCCGGGACGCGGCGAGGCGCTGTCTCGCCGCCGGGCTGACGGGCGTCCACGAGATGGGCGTGAGCGCGGCGACGATCAAGCTCTACCGCGAGATGTACGATGCGGGCGAATTGCCGATCAGACTCACGCTCTACGTCGATTGCGAGGAGCCGGGGCTCGATTCGATCCTCGCCGCCGGGCCCCTGCGCGGCCATGCCGGCGGCATGCTCGATGTCGTCGGGGTCAAGTTCTTCGCGGACGGCTCGCTCGGGGCCAGGAGCGCGGCCCTTCTCGAGGATTACCACGACGATCCGGGCAACCGGGGCATACTCGTCGTCGATTTGGACACGCTCGCCGATCGCCTCGCCGCATGCCACCGGCACGGCTTCCAGGCGGCCGTCCACGCGATCGGCGACCGGGCGAACCGCGTCGTGCTCGACGCGATCGAGCGGATTTCCGGGGAATCGCCCGCGCCGGACCGCCGCCACCGGATCGAGCACGCGCAGGTCGTTTCCGAAGCCGACATTTTGCGGTTCGCGGCGCTCGGCGTCGTGCCGTCGATGCAGTTCACCCACTGCACGTCCGACATGTCGTGGGCGCCGGATCGGCTCGGAGCGGACCGGCTCGCGGGGGCGTACGCCTGGCGGCGCCTGCTCGACGCCGGGTGCCGGATCCCCGGCGGCTCGGATTTTCCCGTGGAGTCGATCGATCCCCTGCTCGGCATCCACGCCGCGGTCACGCGCGCCGGCGTGGACGGCGAGCCGGCCGGCGGCTGGTTCCCCGATCAGCGGCTCGATGCCGGGGAGGCGGTGCGCTCCTTCACCGCCGACGCGGCGTGGGCGGCGCACCAGGAGGGAAACCGGGGCGTTCTCGCCGCCGGCATGTTCGCCGATCTCACCGTCCTATCGGCGGACGTCATGACCGTCGATCCCGCGACGATCCCCGAGATCGAGGTGCTCATGACCGTCGTCGGCGGCCGGATCGCCTATTCGCGGAAGGGCTTCAGCGCGATTCCCTGATCCTGATCCGTCCGTCCTGCCCGCTGATCCTGATCTGTCCGTTCCCATCGCCGAGCGTGCCGGACACGCGGTGCCGCCGCCTGTTCGTTTCCGTTTCCCCGGGAAGAAAGATCCGGATCAATCCGTCGTCGACGTCGACGGTGTAGACGGCGGAGAATCCCGGCGGCAGCGCGAGATCCACGTCACCGTCGTCCGTGTCGATCGAGTAGTCGACGCCGTCGACGGGCAGCAGCGCCAGGTCGATGTCGCCGTCGCCGGTCTCGATGCGGAGCCGGCGCGCGGCGGTGTCGCGGAGCCTGATTTCGCCGTCATCCGTGTCGATGCGGAAATCCCCCTCCGAGCGACTGATGTGCACATCGCCGTCCTCGACGCGTATCGCGCAGGATGCGGTCACGGCTCCGTCGACCGAGACGTCGCCGTCGTCCGCCGTCACGTCGAGATCTCCCTCGTGGCGCTCGATGTCGAGGCTGCCGTCGCCGAGCTCGATTGTCGTCTCTTCGGCCTTCACGTCGCGCAGGCGAACGTCGCCGTTGTCGAGCGATAGGTCGATCCGCGCCCGCCACCCCTCGATATCGACGTCGCCGTCGTCCCCGTCGAGATCGAGCGAGGTGCCGGCCGGCGCGTGTATCGTGTAGGTGTACTCGTGCGTGCGCTGCAGGCGGAAGCCGAAGAAGCCCCCGGTGCGCCGTTCCTCGATCACTTCCACCTCGTTCCCGTCATGGCGGAACTCGACGCGGAACCGGGATTCGTCGCCGACCCCCAGCGAACTGTACTCGGCGCGGTAGCGGACGGTCACCTCGATCTCGTTTCGTTCCCACGGGCGGATCGTGACGTCCCCGTCGCCGTGCAAGAGGCGCAGCCGGGCATCGGGTTCGACGGGAAACGTCTCGTGGTAGTTTTTCCTCACCATCTCTCCCGCAACCGCGGTTTCCGCCAAGAGGAGGGCGGCCGCCGCGACGAGAACATATCCATATCTCTTCATGTCGTCACCTCCATGTCGGATATACGGAACGGGCGCTCTTCTGTTGCAGGGCCCGCTACGGGCGGTCGACGGTCGCCTCGTCGACGATGTCGGGAAGCGGCCGTCCGGCGCGGGCGAGCAGCAGGCGTCGCGCCTTCTCCCGGGGCGTTCCCCCGCCGGGGAGGAAGGAGGCCTTCCTGACGAGCTCATCCGAGAGGAGGATCGCGATTCCCGGATAGGCGATCGACGGGTCGATCGACGCGGCGGCGACGATCGAGGCGGCGTCGAGAGCGGTCATGCCCGGCACGGCGGAGCGGAGCTGGACCGCGGCCGCCTCGGAGGTGTACGAGCCCCCGTGCAGCCGCATCGTGACGACCAGGACGGCCAGCGCCCGGATGCGGTCCTCGTAGAACGACCGCCGCAGCGCGTCGTCGTCGGAGGCGTCGACGAGATCCTGGACGACGTGGTCGACGAAGGCCATTCTGGCGAGGCGCGATGCGAAGAGGATCCCGAGCGGCGATGCGGTGCGGCAGAGCTCCCGGTCGTAGTCCCTGGCGTTCGCGGAGACGCGGAAGAGGGCGATGCGGAGCGCCGCGGCATCCCCGTCGGTCGACGTTGGATCGAGGAAAACGACGGGGAGGTGTCCGGACACGGGGCAGGCTGCTTCCAGCGCGGCGACGGGCGGCGGGACGGCGGGCGGCGCCAGGAAGGGATCCGCACCGACCGCGTGCGGCGGTTTCGCCTGCACGATACGGACGGCGGGAACGTTTCCCCCCGGCCCGGCTCCCGCGTCGATCGCGGCGAGGATCTCCGCCGGATCGTGACGGCGGCCGCCGGCTTCTCCGGCGCTCCTGCGCACGGCGAGCCAGCGGCTGTTGTACCGGCGGATGCTCTTCTCCGCGTCCGCCGCGGCGGCGACCGGGTCGATGACGAGCCCTTCGTCGTAACGGAGCACCCGCGCGAAATTCTCGGCGCCGATGATGAGGCCGCCCCGCGCTTCGCTCCGCAGCGGTCCGTCGACGAATCGCCGGAACGAGACGACGGCTGCCCGCGCGGCGTCGAGATCGGGCGCCCGCGCGCCCCATCGCGCCTCGCATCGCGAGGCGAGCGCGTCGAACCTCCCGATCAATCCGTCGAGCCTGGCCGCGGCGAGGTCGACGTGGAGGAGGGGGGGATTCACGATCCGTTCGGCGGCGTTTTCGAGGAGACGCGGAAGTTGCGAGATGCGAGCTGCATAGGCCTCCGCCTCTCCCTCGCGGGGGGGCGCGGACCGGTAGGGGATCCCCTCGAGCGCCTCCTCGGCCATCCAGCAGTAGAGGACCGGTCCGCGCCGGTCGGCGCCGAGCTCGCGAAGGGAGAAGAGCTGGCCCTGCGCCCAGACGGCGGCCCGGGCGACGTCGGTTCGCCTCTCCGCGCCGAGGATCGCCGACGAGAGGGAATCGACGAGCGCGAGCAGGGAATCGAGGCCCGCCGCCGCGTCCGCCACGCACCGCTCGTCGAAGGTGAAGAGCAGCGAGTCGGCGCCGGCGAAACCGAGCCGGGAGGCGCGCAGGGGATGAATCCGTTCGTAGAGTCGCAACGTCAGGCTCTCGATCCGGATGAAGGGGTCGGGCCCCGTCTCCGGCGGCGCTCCGCATCCGCCCGCGCAGAAGAAAAGCGCAAGCGAGCACGCCACGAACCTCGTCTTTTGCCCGTTCATGATCGCCTTTCCGGGAATATCCCTCTCCCCGTCGGTTATACTCCCCGCCGCGGGAGGGAGGCAAAGGGATTTTCCCGGAAGGCACTTGAGGACGCCGGCGCCTTCCGGTACAATACCGCCGACACGGGAAAGGCGCCCATGAAGAAAGCCACGCATACGCGCTCGAAGCCTCTCGTCGGCAACCGGTTCGCCGTCGGCGTCATCGCCGTCCTGTTCGCGGCCAGCGCCGCCGGGTGGATCCTGACCGAGCTCGTGCCGCCCGACGTGCCGACGGCGCGCGACGCCTACGTCGATCGCTGGGGAAAGCGCGCCGTCGACGCGGTTTTGTTCCTGCGGCTGCACGATCCCTTCCATTCCCCGTGGTACCGCGGCGTGCTCGGCCTCTTCCTCGTCACGACATCTCTCTGCGTGGCGACACGGTGGCCGGGCATCCTCCGGCGATCCTTCCGTCTCGACGCGCCCGCATCGCTGCCGCGGGGGCCGCACCGGTTGACGGTTCCCTGGAAGCGCCCGGGGGGGGACGAGCGGGACATCGTCGAGCACCATCGACGGCGGTTCGGCGCCGCGGAACGTCTCGACGAGGTGGCGGTCGGGGCGGCAGCGGAACGACTCGCCCGGCACCTGCGGTCCCGCGGATGGCGCGTGGCGATGCGCGCCGACACGGATTCCGTCCTGTTCGCCGCGCAAACGGGGCGGTTTCGGAGCGTCGGCACCCTCCTCTTCCACCTCGGGCTCCTTCTCGTCACCGTCGGCGCGGTCGTGACGAGCGTCGGCGGCAGAACGGAGATCCTGTACGGCCGGCCCGGCGATGCGCTGCCGCTGCAGGGGGACGACAGGCAGTTGCTCGTTCGCGATTTCGACATCCTGCGGGGGCCGTCGGGCGAGCTGCTCGACTACGTCTCGGTCATCTCCGTGATCGACGCGGGCGGTGACACGGTGCGCACCGCCACGGTCGAGGTCAACAAGCCCTTCTCCGTCGGTCCGTGGGAGGTCTTCCAGAGCTCCTGGTTCATCGACGAGGACGTGTTCGAGCAGGCGATCGTCGAATGGCGAAGCGCCTCGGCCCCGCCCCGGAGGATCCGCCTCCGCCCGGGCGAGGAAGTTGCCATCGACGGCCTCGTTCTTCGGGCACGCCGCTTTCTTCCCGACTTCCGCACCGGTCCCGGCGGGGCGTGGTCGGCGAGCGGCTCCATGGAGAACCCGGCGCTCCTCGTCGAATTCGGCGACAGCGCCAGGACGGAACGGGGATGGCTCTTTCTCCGGTACCCCGCCGCTGACAAGCGGTTCGCGCGGCCGGGGACGCTCGCCTTCATCGACGTCGAGCCCGTCTACGTGACCGGCCTGCAGGTGAGCCGCGATCCGGGGAGCGCCCCGGTCCTGGCGGGCGTCATCATCGCGACGCTCGGCCTCGGCATGATGTACTCGACGACGCGGCGTTCGCTTCTGGGCGCCGTCGAACCGGAGGCGCTCGTGATCGCCGAGGCGGGGGGCGGGTGGCGGTCGAGTCTCGACGACGAGATCGGGCTTCTCGCCGCGGCGGCCGTCGGCGGAGTCGCGCCGATACCGAAAACGGGAGACGACCGATGAGCGGCACACCGGACGTACAGCTCTTCTGGATCTCTTTCTGGCTCTTCCTGGGATCCACCGCCGTCTTCTCGCTGTTTCTCGGGTTCGGGCGGCGGGCGCTCGGCCGCCTGGGCGCGGCGCTCTTCATCGGCGGATTCCTCTTCCTGACGGCGGGCTACGCGACGCGATGGGTTCTCGCCGGGCATCCTCCCTTCTCGAACATGTACGAATACGCCCTGACGATGTCCTGGACCGTCGCTTTCGCCTTCATCGTCATCATCCGCCGTTTCGGCAATCTCGAGGCGGGGGTGATCGTCGCGCCGGTCATCGTGATGGTGATGGTCGTCGCGTCGATGCTGCCGAAGGAGATATCGCGGCAGTTGATGCCCGCGCTGCAGAGCTACTGGTTCTACATACACGTCTCGCTTGCCGCCGTCGCCGAGGGCGCGTTCCTGACGGCGGCGGGCGGCGGGATCTTCTGGCTCGTCCGCCGCGGGCGGACGCGCGATCTCGTCGAGGAGATCATCTCCCGCTCGATCCGGATCGGCTATCCGCTCTTCACCGTGGGGGCCCTCTTCGCCGGCATGATCTGGGCGAAGAACGCGTGGGGGCGGTTCTGGAGCTGGGATCCGAAGGAGACCGGCGCGCTCGTCATCTGGCTCTTCTACACCATGCTCCTGCACCAGAACATGCGCGGGCGCTGGTTCGGCCGCACCCTCGCCGTCCTTGCGATCGTCGGATTCGTCATCATTCTGCTCTCGTTTCTCGGCAACCTGTTCCTCGGCGGACTCCACGCGTACATCTAGGAGCGCGGCCGACGGAAGGAGACGACATGTCGGTGAAGAAGCTGATCGAGCAGCGTCGGGCCTATCGCGCGCTCGCCCCGGTCGACGTCGACGATTCGCTCGTGCGCGACCTCGCGACGTGCGCGTCCCTGGCTCCCTCCTGCTTCAACAAGCAGCCGTGGCGATTCCGGTTCGTGACCGGCGGCGAGACGCTCGACCGCCTCTTCGACGCCCTCTCTCCGGGAAACGAATGGGCCAGGCGCGCGTCGATGATCGTCGCCGTCTATTCGAAGGACGAGCTCGACTGCCTGGTGAAGGGGCGGGAGTACTACCTGTTCGATACGGGGCTCTCGGTCTCCTTCCTCGTTCTCCGGGCGACGGAACTCGGCCTCGTGGCGCATCCGATCGCCGGATTCGACGAGGAGGAAGTGGCGCGGGCGCTCGAAATCCCGCCGGGCATGACGGTGATCACGCTGATCGTCGTCGGGCGCCACGACCCGGAAGCCACGGACCTGCTCGGCGAGAAGCAGATCGAGGCAGAGCGAGAGCGGCCGCCGCGGCTCTCCTTCGGGGAGTTCGCCGGCCACGACCGCTGAGGGACGGAACAAAGAGAGGATCGGTGGATATGGGGAACCCGTCCAGGGCGCGTCGGGCCGCCGCCGCGGCGATCGTCATTCTGCTTGCCGGGTGCGGGGGAAGAGAAGACGCGGGCGACGGCGCGCGCGGCGTCGGCGGCCCTCGCGGCCGGCTCGTCATCGGGATGCAGCAGGAGCCCGAGATCCTGAACGAGGCGCTCAACTCGATGGTGAGCGTCGTCTACGCGTGCAATCTCCTCTTCGGCAGGTTCGTCAGGCACGACGACGCGATGCAACTCGTCCCCGACCTGATCCGCGAGATACCCACCGTCGAGAACGGGCTCGTCTCGCCGGATCATCTCCGCTACACCTACCGACTCAGGCAGAACGCGATGTGGCACGACGGCGTGCCGCTCACCTCCGGCGACGTCGAATTCACCTGGCGGGTGATGACGCACCCGGAGATCAACGTCGAGACCCGCCAGGGATGGGACGTGATCGACCGGATCGAGACGCCGAATTCCTTCACCGTCGTCTTCCACCTGCGCGAGGTCTACGCGAACTTCGTCGGCGACTGCTTCTACGACGAATCGGTGCTGCCCCGGCACCTCCTCGAGAAGAGTCTCGGTCCCGGCTTCGCCTCGGATCCCTTCAACCGCGCGCCGGTCGGCTCGGGGCCATTCGTCTTCCGCGAGTGGGTGGCCGGGTCGCACATCCGTCTCGAGGCGAATCCCCGCTACTACGGGGAAGGACCGGGGATCGCCGAGATCGTGCTCGTTTTCGTGCCCGACGGGAACGCGCTCCTCATGCAGCTCGAGGCGGGGGAGATCGATGCGATCGACAATGCTCCGAACGCGCTCCTCGACGTCGCGTCGTCTTTGACCGACGTGCGGGTCTATCGGAACGCGGCCCTCTTCAACGAGCACCTCGATCTCAATCTCGACCATCCCGTTCTCGCCGACAGGCGCGTGCGGCGGGCCCTCGCCCTCGCGGTCGACCGCGCCGAGATCTCCGGGAAGATCTACGATGGCGTATGGATTCCCGCCTGGGAGGACGATCATCCGTCCTCGCCCTACCATACGGGATTCGCCGCGGAGCACAATCCGTACGATCCCGACGGGGCGCGCCGTCTCCTCCGGGAGGCGGGATGGAGGGACGCGGACGGCGACGGGATCAGGGAGAAGGAGGGGCGCCCCCTGTCGCTCGAGATCACGACGACCGCGGGACGTCTCAACAGGGAGCGGACCGAGGTCGTTCTCCGGGAGCAGTTCCGGAGGATCGGCGTCGATCTCACGATCCGCAATCACCACCCGACGGTCCTCTACGCCGGATGGGACGACGGCGGCGTCCTCAAGCGGGGGCGGTTCGACATCGCGCTCTACGCCTTCCTCTCGCCTCCCGATCCCTCGACGAAGCAGGGAACGTACTCGGCCGACTACATCCCGCCGGCCGGGCAGAACAATTCGCGCATACGGAACGAAGAGCTCACGAAACTCCTCGCGCTCGGATCGGCCACCTTCGACCCCGACGAGCGGCGACGGATCTACGCCGGCGTCTCGGCGATCATCGCCGAGGAAGTGCCGATCATTCCCCTCCTGTGGGTGACGCAGCTCGACGCGATGCCGGTCCGGCTCCGCAACTACCGGCCGAATCCCACACAGTCGGGCGACACCTGGAACGCGGCCGAATGGCGGCTCGAGTGAAGAGCGAGAACACGAATCGACGTCGGGCGGACCTCCTTCTCGCGGCAGTCGCCGCGATGCTGATATTCGCTTTCCCCGCGGGGGGCGGGGCAGGTTCGCCGTCGCTTGTTTTCGTCGGCGGCGCGCAAACGGTCGGCGGCTCGTGCATCCTCGCCGAGACGGCGGTCTCCAGGTTCGCCGTCGACTGCGGGATCTTCGGCCCGCCAAACGCCCCGCTGCCGCCCCGCCCGGAAACGCTCGATTTCCTCATCCTCACCCATGCGCATCTCGATCATTGCGGGCGCCTCCCGGAACTCGTCGAGGCGGGATTCGCCGGCCCCGTGTTCTGCACGGCGCCGACCGCCGATCTGACCCTCGTCATGCTTCGCATGAGCGGAAACCTTTCGCGGGGCGCCGAGCGGAAAGAGGCGATCAAGCGGACGATCGAGCTGCTGACGCCGGTCGGGTTCGACAGCTCCTTCGTCGCGGGCGGCTGCCGGTTCCGTTTCGTGCGGGCGGGACATCTCCTCGGCGCGGCGTCGATCGTCGCCGGGTTGCCGGCAAACGATGACACCGTCGTCGTCGTGTTCTCGGGGGACATCGGCGGAGACAACCTGCTCCTCGCGCCGCCGCACGGATCGATCGGCGCGGCGGATTACGTCGTCATGGAGTCCACGTACGGGGGTTCGGTCCGGGAGGCCGGAGCGAACGAGGCGCGCCGCCGTTTCGCCCGCGAGGTCGGGCGGACTCTCGAACGCGGGGGGGACGTGCTCGTGCCCGCCTTCACGCTCGGCAAGACGCAGGAGGTCATCGCCGCGATCCAGGAGGCGATGGATCGGAAAGAGATCCCTCCGGGAACGATCGTCTGGTCGGACAGCCCGACGGCGCGCAGCATCACGGCGATCTACCGGCGGTATCCGGACGCGCTGTCTCCCTACGCGCGTTCGCTAAGAGGGCGGCTGCTCTCCTTCCCGTCGCTGCGCGAGGTGAAGAGCCGCACGACGATGGCCGTGCACGCGCGGTTGCACGAGCCCGCCGTCTTCGTCACATCGAGCGGCGATCTCGAATACGCCAACTCGCCGCGCCACCTCGCGCGCATGATCGACGACGAGACGAACCTGCTCTGTCTCGTCGGCTGGTGTTCGCCCGGCTCGCTCGGCGCCCGGCTGCGCAACGGCGAGAGTCCCGTCATGGTCGTCCGACGCGAGGGCGGGAAGACAAAGCGGGAATGGATGACGCCGACGATGCGCATCGCCTCCTTCGAATGCTTCTCCGGCCACGCGGACCGGGAGGGATTGACCAGGTGGCTGGATCGGATCGGAAACGTGCGGCGCGTCTTCCTCGTGCACGGCGAGATGGGAGAGGCGAGCGTTCTCGCCGACACCCTGCGGCGGCGGGGCGTCGATACGGCGATCCCGCGCGCCGGCGAGCGGTTCAAACTCGATCCGCCGCGGCGGGCGGGGCAGGCAGGGTCGATCGGCCCCGCCGCGGAGGGGAGGGGCGGCGCGTGAGACGGCTCGTGCTTTTCAGGCTGTTGCGGACGGTGCCCCTCGTCATCCTCGTATCGATGCTCGCCTTCGCGCTGCTCCATCTCGCCCCGGGAGGCCCGGCCGGACTCCTCACGCAGAATCCGAAGGTCACGGGCGAGGATCTCGCCCGCATCCGCGCGAACTACGGCCTCGACCGGTCCCTCCCCGTGCAGTACGGCCTCTGGTTCCGCCAGGTCTTCCTGCGTTTCGATTTCGGGGCGAGCTACGTGACGGGGCAGCCCGTCTCGCGCATGATCCTCGATCGCGTGCCGGCGACGCTCGAGCTCATGGGGGCGGCGTTCCTCGTCGCGCTGGCCGCCGCTCTCCTGGCGGGCTCCCTCGCCGCGCTCAGGCGGGGGGGACTCGTCGACCAGTGCGTCTCGCTGCTCGCCGCCGCGGGGATGTCCGTTCCCGTCTTCTGGCTCGGCTTGATGGCGATCGCCCTCTTCTCCGTCAAGCTCGGCGTTCTTCCCGCCGGGGGCCGCGAAACGATCGGCGCGGCGGGGGCAATCGACCGGTTGCGGCATCTCGCGCTCCCGTCGCTCATCCTGGCCTTCTCCCTCTTCGCCGCGTGGAGCCGTTACGTGCGCGGCGCCGTCGCCTCGGCGCTCGAGGGGGAATTCCTGCGGACGGCCAGGGCAAAGGGCCTCGCCGAGCGGACGATCCTCTTCAAGCACGCGATGCGCAACGCCCTCCTGCCGGTGATCTCCGTCGTCGTCATGCAGGCACCCGTCCTTTTCACCGGCGCCGTCACGCTGGAGACGGTTTTCGCCTGGCCGGGGATGGGCCGCCTCTTCTACGAGGGGCTCCAGCGGCACGACTACACGCGCGTGCTCGGGATCGCCGTCGTCGCCTCGATGCTCATCATCCTCTTCAACCTCGCCGGGGACATCCTCTGCATGATCGCCGATCCCCGTTTCGTTCCCGGGGAGGCCGCCCTCGGCCGGGAGGCGCGGGCGACGCTCCGGGGGGAGGCGAGATGACGCGTCGAGTCGGCGCCGCCGGGGAGGAAAGAACGCCCGTGCGCGGGGTCGTGCCGCGTCTCGCCAGCGACCGCGCCGCGCTCGCCGCAGGCGGGCTGGTCGCGCTCGTCCTGCTCCTCGCGGCGCTGGCGCCGCTCTTCACGCCCTGGGAACGCGACACCATCGATCTCGACGCCGTGCTGGCGTCCCCGTCGCCCGATCACGTTCTCGGCACCGACGAGCTCGGCAGGGATCTGCTCACGCGGCTCCTCTACGGAGGCCGGTTCACGCTCGGAACGGCCTTTCTCGCCGTCGCCGTCGCCTCCGCGGCGGGGATCGTTCTCGGCGCGCTCGCCGGATGGGCCGGGGGAGCCGTCGACGCCGCCGTTTCATCGCTCGTCGATCTCTTCCTTTCGATCCCGGTCTTTCTCGTCATCCTCGTCGTCGCGGCGGCGGGCGGGGGAGGGATCGCGACGGTGCCGCTGCTGATCGGCGCGACATCGTGGATGGAGACGGCCCGGGTCGTCCGGGCCACCTTCCTTTCCCTTCGCGAGGAGGAATACGTTTCCGCCGCGCGCTCCCTCGGGGCACGGGGGCCCTCGATCGCTTTCCGGCATCTTCTCCCGCAGGCCATGCCGCCCGTGATCGTCGCGGCGACGGTCCTCTTCGCAAACGCGATCCTCGTCGAGAGCGCGTTGAGCTTCCTCGGCTACGGGATCCAGCCGCCGTTGCCGACATGGGGCAACATGCTCCGCAACGCGCAGGTCCTCATCCGTCGCGCGCCGGCCGCCGCCTTCGCTCCCGGATTCCTGATCTTCGCCGTCTGCCTCGCCGTCAACCGGTTCGGCGCGGGCCTCAGGCGGGCCTTCGGTCGGGCGCTGTGACCGGTGCGCCGGCCGCCCTCGCGCGAACCGGCCGCGGGGATCCTTGCGCGCGCGCGCACGGATCGTGTATCCTCGATCGCGGCGGCACCCTGGACGGGAAAGGCGGTTCGCGATGCGTACGGTACGCGCAATCGGCATGGTTTCCGGCGGCCTCGATTCGATGCTCGCCGTCGCTCTCGTCAGGCGGCAGGATATCGAGGTCCGGGGACTTTCCTGCTACGTGGGATTCTCGCAGTCGGTGTTCCGCTGGCTCGTCGACGGCGCCGGGTCGCTGCGCGAATATCTCGACAACAGGGAGCGCGAGCTCACGGCCGCGCTCGGCATCCCCGTGGAGTGCGTCGACCTCTCGACGGAATATCTCGAACTCCTCCTCGACCCGCCCCACGGCTACGGGGCCAACGTCAACCCCTGCATCGACTGCCGGATCTTCATGCTTCGCCTGGCCCGGCGGCGGATGGAGGAGACGGGGGCGGACTTCGTCTTCACCGGCGAGGTGCTGGGACAGCGGCCGATGTCGCAGCACCGGCAGGCGATGGAGACGGTCGAGCAGGAGAGCGGTCTCGAGGGACGGCTTCTCCGTCCGCTGTGCGCGAAGCTGCTCGAGCCGACGATCCCCGAGAAGGAGGGGCTCGTCGACCGGGAGCGGCTGCTCGATATCCGCGGACGGTCCCGCCGCCGCCAGATGCAGCTCGCCGAGGAGCTCGAGATCGGGCCGTACGCCTCGCCGGCGGGCGGGTGCGCCCTGACCGACATTCCCTACGCGGTGAAGTTCCGCGATCTCGTCGGCCGGCGCCGGCCGGCCGCGATCACGCGGGAGGAGGCCGTTCTCCTCTCGACGGGGCGGCATTTCCGCATCTCGCCCGACGCCAGGATCGTCGTCGGGCGAGACAAGCGGGAAAACGAGTATCTCGAACGGGAGTGGTCCGGCGAGTGGCTCGCAGTCACGGTCTCCGCGCCCGGCCCGACGACGGTGATACTGGGTGACCCCGACGAGAAGGAACTCGAGACGGCGGCGAGGATAACGGCGAGATACGGCGACGGCAGGAGGAATCCGCCCGTGACGATCGCCCTGCGCCGGAACGGAACGGAGCAAACGGTCGAGGTGGTGCCGGCGGATGACGAGGAGATCGACGGTTACCGGCTGTCCGGTTCCTGAGTCCGGCGCCACTCGTCGACGAGCGCGAGGTGGCTGCGGAAGGCGAGTGGCGGCATGGCGCCGGGATCGAAGAATCCGACCTCCGAGGCGTCGTCCCCCGCCGTCGGCGTTCCCGTCCACGAGTCGAAGCGATAGCCGATGATCAGCAGGCTCGTCCCGTAGAACTCGCTTTCCTCGTAGATCACGTCGAGGAGCCCGGCTCCGAGGACGTGAAGGCCGGTTTCCTCCTCGAGCTCGCGCTCCGCGGCCTCGGCCGGGCTCTCGCCGTGCTCCACGAATCCCCCCGGCAGCGACCACATCCCCGCCCGCGGCTCGCGGTTCCGCCTGACCAGGAGGATTCGTCCCGATTCGTCCCGGACGATGCCGGTGGCGGCCGGGACGGGATTCTCGTAGACGAATCGCGACTCGGCGCCGCACCACAGGCGGACGCGGCCCTCGTTCGTCTTCGTCGAGAGACGTTCGCCGCAGAAGGGACAAAACCGTTTTTCCACGATCACGAGTTTCTCCTCCGTTCCGGGATGATACGCCATGGTTCCGCCCGCCGCAAGGCGGAAGGCGCCGGCGTTTCCTTTCCCGTTGCCGGCTCCTTCGCCGGTGCGCTACCATGTCGTGGTTCCGTCACCGGAAAGGAGCCCGGAGATGAACTCACTCCTCGTCGCGCTGATCACCATCGTCGCCTATCTTCTCGCCTACCGGTTCTACGCCCGTTTCATCGGCGACCGCATCCTGTCCCTCGACCCGGCCCGCCGGACGCCGGCACACGAGCGCGAGGACGGCGTCGATTTCGTGCCCACGCGGCCGATCATCCTCTTCGGCCACCATTTCGCCTCGATCGCCGGCCTCGGGCCGATCCTCGGACCCGCCATCGCCGTGATCTGGGGATGGCTGCCGGCCGCCTTGTGGATCCTCTTCGGGTCGATCTTCATCGGCGGCGTCCACGACCTCTCGGCGCTCGCCGTCTCGCTGCGGAACGGCGGCCGCTCGATCGGCGATGTGACCCGGTCGCTCGTCGGGCGACGCGCCCATCTGCTCTTCCTCGTCATCATCTTCTTCACGCTCTCGCTCTGCATGGGCACATTCGTCAGGATCATCGCCCAGCTCTTCACGGAGAGCGGCGCGTCCTACTCCCATCCCGAATCGGTCATCCCCGTCGCCGCGCTGATACTGCTGGCCGTCATCGTCGGGCTCCTCGTCTACCGGTTCCGGGCCCGCCTCGCCCCGGCGACGATCGTCGCCCTGATCGCGATGTTCGCCTCGATCTGGCTGGGCATCCGCGTTCCCGTCGGCGGGATCGCCGAGTCGACCTGGGTCTGGATCCTCATCGCCTATGCCTTCGCCGCATCGGTGCTGCCCGTCTGGCTGCTCCTGCAGCCGCGCGATTACCTCAACGCCTACCAGCTCGTCGTCGGGATGGTGCTGATGTACGCGGGGCTCTTCATCGCGCGGCCCGAATTCACGGCGCCCGCGCTGAACGCGGCCGACACCGGGGCGCCCCCGATCTTTCCGTTCCTCTTCATCACGGTCGCCTGCGGCGCGATCTCCGGCTTCCACAGCCTCGTTGCCACGGGAACGACGGCGAAGCAGATCGACCGCGAGACGCATGCACTGCCGATCGGATACGGAGGGATGCTGGCCGAGGGGCTTCTCGCCATGGTCGTCGTCATCGCCTGCACGGCGGGGATCTCGCGGGAGGCGTGGTCGGGCCACTACGCATCATGGAGCGCCGCCGCGGGACTCGGCCCGAAGATGGAGGCCTTCGTCGTCGGGGCGGGAGCCTTCGTGTCGAGGATCGGGATACCGGTGGGGATCGCCGAGAGCTTCATCGTCGTCATGGCGGTCGGATTCGCCATGACCACGCTCGACTCGGGGACGCGGCTGCTCCGGTACAATCTCGAGGAGCTCGGCGAGGGGCTGGGCATCGCGTTCCTGCGCAACCGCTTCGCCGCCTCGTTCGCCGCCGTCGTCGGCGTCGGGTACTTCAGCCTCATGACGGTCGACGGCCGGCCCGTCGGGCTCGCGCTCTGGGAGCTGTTCGGCACGACGAACCAGATGCTCGGCGCGCTCGGACTCCTCGCCGTCTCGCTCGTCCTCTTCCGCCGCGGCAAGCCGATCCGCTACACGGCGGTGCCGATGGCGGCGATGATGGTCATCGCCATGGCGGCGATGATCATCAAGCTGCGACAGAACCTGGCATCGCGCAGCTGGCCGCTGCTCATCGTCGGCGGGATGCTTCTCGCGCTGATCCTCTGGCTGATCGTCGAATCGGTCGTCGCCTTCCTGCGGTCGAGGGAGGCCGGGAAGCGGACGCCGTGAGCGGGGAGGGCCCGGTCGTCTGCCTGGGGCACGTGGCGATCGACTATCTCGGCATCGTGCCGCACCTTCCCGCGAAAAACACCAAACTCGAGCTGGAGCGCCTGATCGTCCAGGGCGGGGGACCGGCGGCGACCGCCGCGGTCACGCTCGCGCGGCTCGGTCGCCGTGTCTGCTTCGTCGGGACGGTCGGCGGCGACGACGCTGGACGCCGGACGCTCGACGAGCTCCGGGCGGAGTCGGTCGACGTCTCCCTCGTCGAACGGCAACCCGGCGCGTCTTCTCAGTTCGCCTTCATCATGGTCGATCGGGTGTCGGCGGACCGCACGATCCTCTGGTCGCGCGGAACGCTCCGGCCGCTCGATCCGCGCGCCGTCGATCCCGAGCGTGTGAAAACGGCGAGGGGCCTCCTCGTCGATTCCCTCGAGCCGGCCGCGGCCCTCGTCGCGGTCCGGATCGCGCGCGAGGCGGGCGTTCCCGTCGTGATCGACGCCGGGACGCTCCGGGAGGGCGTGCAGGCGCTCCTTCCTTTCTGCGACCACATCGTCGCCAGCGAGGTCTTCGCGGGGCAGATCGCGCCGGGCGGCACGATCGACGACGCCCTCGAGGCGATCGCCGCGTTCCGGCCAAGATCGGCCGTCGTCACGCTCGGCGAGCGCGGCTGCGCGACCCTCGCGGAGGGGGAACGGTTCGATACGCCGGGATTCGCCGTCGAGGCCGTCGACACGACGGGGGCGGGAGACGTCTTCCACGGCGCCTGGCTTCACGCCGTCCTCGAGGGGTGGGAGGCGCGCCGTGCGGCCGTCTTCTCCAACGCCGTCGCCGCGATGGCCTGCAGAGAACTCGGCGGGCGAACGGCGATCCCCGACGCCGCCGAGGCGGAGACGTTCATCCGGGAACGCGGCGCCGCACCGCCGTTCAGGCGGTCTCCTCGCCGACGGTGAAGATCTCCTCGACGCCCGTCTCCGTATCGAAGACGATCCAGCCAGGCGTTTCGCGAAGCCCCATCAGCTCGCCCGGATTGAGCAGCGTCGTGTTGCACACCGTGCGCCGCTCGCGGCGGTGCGTGTGGCCGAAGAAGACGGCGAGGTAACTGCCCGTCGACGCCAGCTCGAAGGCGAATTCCGGCCGGTGCGTGATGGCGATCGTCCCCTCCGGGATCTCGACGAAACCGACCTCGCCGTGGAGTCGCACGTTGGCGAAGCGTTCCGCCACGCGCTCGATGGTGAAACGATCCCCCTCGTTGTTTCCGAAGACGACATGGACCGGTCCCTCGAAGGCGGCGAGACGCTCGATGACGAAGGGCGAGCAGAGATCGCCGCAGTGGCAGAGCATATCCGCCCCGTATCCGTTGATGCGCCCGATGGCCGCTTCCAGGTTCGCGAGATGGTCGTGCGTGTCGCTCATGACGGCGATCTTCATGACGCTCCTTTCGCCGGTGCCGCCGTCCATCATACCAGCACGCGCCCTGCGCCGCCAGAGGCTCCCCGGAACATACACCCCCCGGCGGGGAACGGGCGGCCGGCCGACCGGGGACATTCCTGCCCCTCACCGGCCGGATTTCCGCCTTCCGCAAATCGGCGCCGCACGGGGACGCATGGCGCCGGCCGTTCTCCAGCCCGTGCCTCGAAGATCCAATGCCAAGTCATTGTTGATGATGCGGGCGTCTTGCCGGGTCCGCCGGTTTCCCGGGTCCGCCGGGACGTTTCATGGCACGGCTCTTGAAGTCATGGTGCGCGTCAGCGGTTCGCCCCCGCGGGACGGATCCCGCGGCGGAGCGGCCGCCGGAGGCCGCGCAGGTGACGGATATCGTGGATATCGATACGGCGAGACGGCGGAGACGGGGCTCCATCAGCCTCTGCATGATCGTTCGCGACGAGGCGGAGACGATCGCAGCCACGATCGGCAGCGCCCGGGAACTCGTCGACGAGGTGATCGTCGTCGACACCGGCTCGACGGACGGGACAATCGCCGCGGCCCGCGCCTGCGGCGCACGGGTGAGCCGCGTCGACTGGACGAAGGATTTCGCCGCGGCCCGGAACGCGTCCCTCGACCGGGCGTCGCGGGACTGGATCCTCGTCCTCGACGCCGACGAGGAACTCGACGCCGGGGGACGCAAGCAGATCCGCGCCATCGTCGACGGCGGCGAGGCGGGGGCGTATCTTCTCGAACAGCGGACCTACACCGACGATTCCGCGACCGTCGGCTGGCGGCCGTGCGCGGGCGGGAGAATGGCCCGCGGGGCGCTCGGGTTCTTTTCCAGCCGGCAGGTCCGGCTCTTCCGCAACGACGGACGGATCCGGTATTCAAGAGAAGTGCACGAGACCGTCGAGCCGTCGCTGCGGGCGGCACGCGAGCCCCTGCACGAGGGGGGGGCGATCGTCCACCATTACGGGCGCACCGGACCTCCGGGGCGCATCTACCGCAAGTATCTCCTCTGCCGCGAACTCGGAACGGGGAAGCTCGACGCCGACCCGGAGAACGTGAAATTCGTCTTCGAACTGGCCGTCCAGTTCCTCGCCCTCGACCGGGTCGACGAGTCGCTCGAACTCGCCGACGCGGGGCTCGCCGTCGAGCCGGATTCGTGGCAGTTCCTCAACCTCCGCGGTCTCGCCCTCCTGAAGCGCGGCGACCGCGCGAAGGCGCTGGAGAGCTTCAGGGCCGCGTTGAACCATGAGCAGAACCAGCCTGATCTCTACAACAACCGCGGCGTCGCCCTGCTCGATTCCGATCGCCCAGCGGAGGCGCTGGACTGCCTCGGGAAGGGGCTCGCGCTCGACGACGGGAACGCGAACCTGCTGCGGAACGCCGCCTCGGCCTGCCTGGCCCTGGGACGCCACGAGGCGTGCCTCTCGCACGCCGACCGGTCGCTCGCGATCGATCCCTATTCCCCCGAGGCGCACCTCCTCCGCGCCGAAGCCCTCCACGGCTGCGGAAACGACGACGAGGCCGCCGCCTCCCTCGATTCGATCCGATTCCTCGCGGATACGCCGTTCGCCGTCTCCTTCAAGGCGATCCATCTTTTCGTCAGGATGGGGCGCGCCGCGCCGGCCGCCGAGGCGCTCGAGCGCATTGGCCGAAAGCATCCCGCGCACGAGGGGCTTCTCTTCCTCGAGGGGAAGATCAGGGAGATGAACGGCGATGACGAAGGCGCCCTCGAGGCCTACGAGCGGGCGCTCGCCTCGAATCCGCGGCGCTCGGAGGTCCTGAACAGTCTCGGATGCGTCCACGAACGGCGTGGTCGGTTCGAGGAGGCGGAAGGCGCGTTCGAGGAGGCGCACCGGCTCTCGCCCCAGGATCCGCAGATCGAGACGAATCTCGGCATCGTCGTCGGGAAGCGGGGACGATCCGGCGAGGCGGAACGGCGCCTTCGCGAGGCGATCGCCCGCCATCCCCGGTTCGCGCCCGCCCTGAACGCGCTCGGCTGCCTGCTCGCCAACGGAGGCAGGTTCGCCGAGGCGACCGTTTTCTTCACCGATGCCGTCGAGAACGACCCGGAGAACGGTCCCTATTATCTCAACCTCGGCCTCGCCTGCGAGATGCTTCATCTTCCCGGCAAGGCCGCCGAGATCTACGAGCAGGCCATCAGGCGGATCCCGGAAGCCGGGCTCCTCGTCGCGCCGCGCCTCGAGCGTCTCCGCCAGCCGGCCGGACGATCCTGACGATCCCCCTTCAGTTTCAGTCTTCTCGCCATCTTCATCGACGACCGGGGCTGCATCTTCGATTCCGAACTGCAGCGCCGCGCGGCGCGGAAATACGCGTTCGCCGCGCCAGCGGGAGTCTTTCCGGCCCTCGAAAAGATGCTTTGACTTCGTCCTCGGCCCTCCGCTACCATTTTTTCGTTCTTCGAACGGTCCGATCACCCCGCGAAACGGCGGAAAGGCGGAGACCCGATGGCGAAAGGGAAACCGCGCCGGCGTCCGGTCATCGCCTTGATGACCGACTTCACCTGGCACAACTGGTATCTCGGCGTCATGAAGGCGGTCATCCTCGGCGTCGCGCCCGACGCACGGATCGTCGATCTCTGCCACGACGTCTCGTCGCGCGACGTGCGGGAGGGATCCTTCATCATCGGCAACAGCTATCGGTACTTCCCTCCCGGAACGGTCTTCTGCTGCGTCGTCGACCCCGGCGTGGGGGGGCGGCGCAAGAACATCGTCATCGAGACCGACGAGTATCTCTTCGTCGGCCCCGACAACG
The DNA here is from genome assembly GCA_016931295.1 of Candidatus Krumholzibacteriota bacterium. NCBI lineage: Bacteria > Candidatus Krumholzibacteriota > Candidatus Krumholzibacteriota bacterium. Next base: position 56,177 of record JAFGEZ010000047.1, on the reverse strand, counting down.
GAATCCTCTCCTGCGTCTTCGAGGAGGGAATCGTCCGGAAGGTCTACGGCGTGGAGCCGGGCGAATTCACCCTGTCGCCGCGCGGGGCGACCTTCCACGGGCGCGACATCTACGCGCCGATCGCCGCCCACCTCTCCCTGGGCGTCGATCCGGCCGCCATGGGAACGGAGCTCGATTCCGTGCTTATCGTCCCCTCGACCAAGCCCGTCGTCGACCGCGGCGGGGAGATCAGGGGCCGCGCCGTCTACGTCGACACCTATGGCAACATCATCACTGATATCGACGAGGCGTTCCTCGAGTCCCTCATGCCGGGGAAGGTTCCGTGGGAGGAGATGGGCGTCCGGTTCGCCGGCCGCCGCGTCACGGGCGTGAAGCAATTCTACGAGCAGGGCATGGAGGGAGCGCTGATGGTCCTTCGCAACAGCTGGGGATACCTCGAGATCGCCGTCAACAGGGGCAGCGCCTTCGAGAAACTCGGTCTCAGGGAGAAGAAATCGCTCGAAATCGTCGTTTCCCCTCCGGCGCCTGAAACGACGGGCGCCTAGATGCGGTTCCGGGTGCGGATACTGGGAAGCGGCACGATCACGCCGCGGGCCGACCGCCGGGCCCCGGCCCTGACCGTCGAGACGGGGGAGATCCTGCTCTTCGACTGCGGCCCGGGCGTGCCCCAGGCGCTCGCCGAGAGCGGGATCGACTACCGCTCGCTCGCGGGGATCTTCTTCACGCACCATCACCCCGACCACTCGCTCGGCCTCGGCCGGCTCCTCGCCGCCGCGCGGAACGATCCCGGCTGCCGGCCGTTCCCGCCGCTCTTCGGTCCTGCCGGGCTCGACGATCTCGTCGGGGGCTGGCCGATCCTCTTCCCGGGGACCCGCCTCGGCGACGGTCCGCCGGCGACGCGGGAACTCGCCGGGGGGGAGACGATCGACCGGGGAGCGGCGAGGATCGGCTGCGCCGCCGCCGACCACGGCGACCGGCCGGCCCTCGCATACCGCGTCGAGGCGAACGGCGCATCGATGGTCTACACGGGCGACACGGCCCTCACCGATGCGGTCGTCGAGCTGGCGGCCGGAGCGGACCTGCTCGTCGCGGAATGCTCCGCGCCCGACGAAGCGCCGCTCGACGGGCACATGACCCCGGCCGCCGTCGCCGCGCTGGCGGGCCGCGCGGGGGTGAAGCGCCTCGTCGCGACGCATCTCTACCCCCGCATGGAGGAGTTCGACGTCGCGAGGGCGATCGCCTCGTCGTGGGACGGCCCCGTCGAGGTCGCTCGGGACGGGATGATCGTCGATCTGTAGCCGGTTCGTCCAACACACGAACCGTTTCAACGGAGGCAGCACGATGCCGAGACGCATGATCGCCGCGATCGCGGCCGCCTCGTTCGTACTCCAGCCCGCCGCCGCGTTGGCCTACCGGCTCGTCGACGACGGGGACGTGCGTCGATTCGAGGTCGAGGAGGGCGCGAGCCTCGTCATCGAAACGAAGAGCGGCCGGATCCGGGTCGAGAGCGGTGAAACGAACGGGATCGTCGTCAGGATCGAGACGGTCGTCCGCGCGCCGAGCAAATCGGAGGCGCGGAAGATCCTGGCGAGGATCGCCTTCGACATCGAGTCGTCGCCGCGGCGCGTCTCGCTCGGCGCCGATCTTCCCCGGCTGCGGTCGACGGGTCTTTTCGCCGGCGCACTCGGCGATCGCACCTCGGTGGCCGTCAACTACCTGGTCGTCGTTCCCCGACGGACGGATCTCGATCTCGTTTCGCGAAACGGCGATATCGACGTGAGGGACGTCGAGGGGGCCTTCTTCATCGAGACGGGGAACGGGGACGTCGCGGCCCGAGGCCTGGCCGGTGAGGGCACGCTCAAGACGGTCAACGGGCGGGTCGATTGCCGGCTCGATCGTCTCGAACGCGGCGGAAACCTGACGATCCGGTCCGGCAACGGCCCGGTCGTTCTCCTGATACCGCGGAAGACGGGAGCCCGGCTCGAGGCGGGCGCGCGGAACGGCCGCGTCCGCGTGGGATTCGCACTCGAGGACGCGAAGCGGGCGGGCCGGCACCGGGTGAGCGGCGTGATCGGCGACGGCGACGGACGGATCGCGATCCGCACGACGAACGGAAACATCGACATCGACAACCGGTGACCGGGGCGGCCGGCGGCGGATTCGGGCGGGCGGCCTTCCGGCCCGCCGGGAGGCGGGCGCTCGAATCTTCTTGAAAAATCCCCATCGCAGGTGTTTTTTTATCGAATAATCCCCATGGAAGGGCTGTACGTGTAATGAATGCGAGAGACCAGGCGACGGACATATCGCGCGAGACGCTGGTCGCGTGGAAGGCGGGCGGTGTCGAGGCGTTCGAGCGGATCGTGCGGTCGACGATGAAACGAGCCTACGCGACCGCCGTCGGGCTGCTCGGGAACGCGGAGGACGCGAAGGACGTCTCGCAGGAGGCCTTCATGGCTGCCCACCGGGCCCGGGAGCGGTTCGATCCAAACAAGCCCTTCTACCCGTGGTTCTACCGGATCCTCCGCAACCGATGCCTGAACTTCATCGAGAAACGGGCCCGCCGCCGCGAGACCTCGATGGAGCATCTCGTGGAGCGCCGGGGCGACGGGCCGTTTCCCGACACGGACCTCCTGCGGAGGGAGCGGTGCGAGACGGTCTGGCGAGCGCTCTTCTCGCTCTCCGCGGATCACCGGGAGATCATCGTCCTGCGGTCCTTCCAGGAGCTGACGTACCGCGAGATCGCCGCGACGCTCGGGATATCCGAGGGAACGGTCATGTCCCGTCTCTTCTACGCGCGGCGCGCCCTCGCGGCGGCGCTGCGGCGGGACGCCGGAGACGAATCCGCGGAAGGGGATGATCCTGCATGAACTGCACGCGGATGGAATGTGACGGGATGCGGTATCTCGACGGCGAGATGGGCGCGTCCGAGAAGATGGCCTTCGAGCGTCACCTCGAGGGCTGCGAGACCTGCCGGGCGGCCGTCGAGGAGCTCGGCGGGCTCGAGAAGGAACTCGGCGCCATGCAGATCAGGGACCCGATCGACGAATTCTGGGAAGGCTACTGGCGCGGCATCTACCGGCGTCTCGAACGGCGCTTCTCCTGGTGGCTCGTCGTCGGCGGTCTCCTGATGATCGCGGCGTACATCGTGTACGAGACGGTGCGGAATTTCGGGCAGCTCACCTTCGGCAAGACGGCGCTCGTCGTCCTCGCCGTCGGCGTTCTCGGCCTGTTCGTCTCGGTCGTTCGGGAACGTGTCCACCAGTGCCGGTCGGACCGGTACCGGGATATCCAGCGTTGACCGGCGGCGGCCGGCGGAAAGGCGGTCCGGCGATGATAACGGTGACGACAGAGACGATCCACGGCAGACGGATCGTGAAGGTCCTCGGTTTGGTGCGCGGCAACACGATCCGCGCCAGGCACGCGGGACACGATTTCATGGCGGGTCTGCGGAACATCACCGGCGGCGAGATCGTCGAATACACGAAGATGATCGCCGAGTCCCGAGAGCAGTCGATCGACCGCATGGTCGACGAGGCCGAGGCGCTCGGAGCGAACGCGATCGTCGGCCTTCGGTTCACGACCTCGTCGATGATGCAGGGCGCCGCGGAACTGCTCGCGTACGGGACGGCGGTCGTCGTCGAGGAAGAGGCATGAGGGTGGGGTTCTTCGAGGTCCGGGGCGTCGTGACGGGGCGGTTCCGTCTCGACGGCGGCGCGATGTTCGGCGTCGTGCCGAAGGTCCTCTGGGAGAAGACCGACCCGGCGGACGGCGACAACCGCATCGCCATGGCGATGCGCATCCTCTACGCCGAGCGCGGCGGGATGCGTCTCGTCGTCGACGCGGGCGCGGGAGACAAGCTCGGGGAGAAGATGATCCGCAACTACCGGATCGAGTCGCCGCCGCTCCGCGAGCGCCTCGCCGGGGAGGGGATCGATCCGGACGCAGTCACCCACGCCGTCATGACGCACCTCCACTTCGACCACGCCGGCGGCTTCACCTGGCGCAACGGCGACGGCCGTCTCCAGCTCGCCTTCCCGAACGCGACGCACTTCGTCCAGCAAAGCCAGTGGGAAGCCGCCCTCGATCCGAACGAGAAGGACCGGGCGAGCTTCTTTCCGGAGGATTTCCTGCCGATCGAGGAGGCGGGCCGGCTCGAGATGCTCGACGGCGAGAAGGAGATCGCCCCCGGCGTCCGCGTGATTCCCACGTCGGGACACACGCCGGGCCACCAGACGGTCCTCCTCGAAGGAAACGGGGAAGCCCTCCTCTACGGCGCCGATCTCCTTCCCCTCGCCTCGCACGTCAACCTGCCGTGGATCATGGCGTACGATCACCGGCCACTCGACACCCTCGAGGAGAAGAAGCGGTTGCTCAAACGGGCCGCCGACGAGAACTGGATCCTCTTCTTCGAGCACGACCCCCGGATCGCCGCCTGCCGCGTCAGGCGGAACGAGAAGGGGCGATTCGAGGCGACCGCCCCGGTGGAGTTGCGGTGACCGACGACGCCGCCCTGATGCGCCTCGTGGCCGGGGGGGACGCCGACGCGCTCCGCCGCCTGTTCGATCGCCACGGAAACGCCGTCTTCAACTTCTTCCTGCGTTCGACGGGAAGCCGCGAGGACGCCGAGGACCTCACCCAGCAGACCTTCGTCAACCTCTACCGGGCCGCCGGCCGGTACCGGCCGACGGCCGCGTTCCGCACGTGGCTCTTCCGCATCGCGCGCAATCTCGCCGTGAGTTATTCGCGGCGCCGCCCTGCAGGCGACTCGCTCGACCTGCTCGCCGAGGGCGGGTTCGAGCCACCGGCCGCCGGTGTCGATCCCGCGGCCGACGCTTCGCATGCGGAACTGCGGGGTGCATACGCGCGGGCGCTTTTGCAGCTCCCCGAGGAGCAGCGCACGGCCGTCGAGCTGCGTATCGGCCGGGGGTTGTCCTACCGGGAGATCGCCGAGGCGATGGGAAAGAGCCTGCCGGCGGTCGAGGCGCTCGTTTACAGGGCCCGCGAACGCCTGGCGGCGGCCCTCGCCCGCTTCAGGGAAGATGCGACGTGACGACGCATGGATAGACGACACGAACGGAAACGGCGGGTCCCCCGGAATATTTTCCGCACGGTTTTCCGTATCGGCGCGTTCGTACCATATGGAGAAGGAGTTCACATGGATTGCACCGATTACCGCATGATGGTCACGATGAGAGAGGACGGCGAGCTCGGACCGGACCGGCTCGCGATGCTCGATGCGCACCTGTCGGTCTGCGGGGCCTGCCGGGTTTTCGAGGCCGCCGTGCGCGAAACGACCGCTCTCCATGCCTCGCTCGTCGAGATGGCGCCTCCGCCGTCGATTCTCGAAGGCGTGATCGCGGAAGTCGGCCGGCCGGCCCGCGCCGGCCTTTTCGCCGGCTGGCGCCGGTTCGCCGTGCCCGCGGCGGCGATATTCGTGCTGGTGGCGGGAGTCATCGCGGGCGGGCAGATCGGCCGAACCACGCTCGGCGCCGACGGCGACGCCGACGCCTCCTTCGGTCTCGAGTACCTCGAGGAATATCCACCCGGCTCCGTCGGCGACCTCGTCGTCTCCTACCTCGAGGGGGGTGAGACGGATGAGTAATCGCCTCGTCGGCGTCCTCCTCGTCCTCTCGCTCGCCTTCAACCTCGCGGTGGCGGCGAGTCTCGGATGGCTGTGGATCTCGCGCGAGCGGGAGACCGGCGATTCCGCGCCGCATGTCTCCGCGCCCGATCCGTGCGGGCCGGCGTGCAGGATGCTCTCGAGGCGGATGGGGCTCCGCGGCGAACGGGCCGAGCTCGTTCACCGGATCATGGGCCAGTCACTCGAGACCACCCGCGATCTGCGGGAGAGGATCGGGGCGGACCGCCGGCGTCTCGTCGTCCTGCTCACGGGCGACGAGCCCGATTCGGCCGCGATCATGCAGACGGTGGACGATATCTCGACGCTCCAGGGGGAACTCGAGAAAGTTCTCGTGGAGCGGCTCATGAAGGTGCGATCGGTGCTCGACGAGAGCGAGATGCACATCTTTCACCGGATGCTCGGCGAGACGGCCGGCCCGCCCCCCGGGGAGGCGCGGCATACCGGGCATTCTCGACGTCACGAACCCGGAGGTACACGATGAAACGGAACGCGATCCTGTTGACGACGGCCCTCATGCTCGCGGCCGCGCCCCTCGCCGCCCAGCACCGGATGCACGACGAGGGCGGGAGCTGCGCGATGCCGGCGCTCGAGCTGAAGGCCGACCAGGAGACGGCGATGGAGAAGCTGCGGGTCGAACACCGGATGACGATGATCGATCTCGAGGCGGCGGCCGAGAAGCTCCGCATAGGCATGCGGGCCGCGCTCGCGGCGGACCGGCCGGACGCGGAAAAGCTCGGCAAGATGAACGCGAAGCTCGCCGCGACCCGCGAGAAGATCGGGATGGCGAGGATCGATCACATGCTCGCCGTGCGGAAGATCCTCGACGACGAGCAGTGGAAGATCTTCGTGAAGCACCACCGGATGGGCGACGGCATGCGCGGGCGCAACTGCCGCGACGGCAGTGGCATGCATCGCCCGGGCCGCGCCGGTGGCGAAAAGCGGGGATGCGGCGATGGCGACGGAACGGGGCGCCGCGGCGGGGACGGACACTGCGGCGCGGGCGGCAGTTGACGATCGGCGTTCTTTCGACGCTCGACGGCGGGGGCTTCGGCCTCCGCCGTTTTTTTTTACCGGAAGAGGAGGTATCGGACGAGGATGTAGCCGCTCGAGAGCAGGATCGAGAGGAGCATCAGGGGAAAGCCGTACCGGAAGTAGTTGCCGAAGGTGAGCGGCGTGCGGGTCTTTCCGCTGAATCCGGCGATGACGACGTTCGCCGAGGCCCCGATGATCGTGCCGTTGCCGCCGAGACACGCCCCGAGGGCCAGGCTCCACCACAGGGGCATCGATTTTTCCATCAGATAGACCGCGTAGGCCGCCTCGTCGAGTCCTGCCGTGTTCGGGAAGAGGGAGACGCTGATCCTCGCGAGGAGCGGGATCATGGCGGCGACGAAGGGGATGTTGTCCAGGAACGAGGAGGCGAGCGCCGCGAACCACAGGACGCAGAGGCTCAGGACCCCGACGTCGCCGCTCAGGCGCAGCACGCCGGCGGCGAGCACCTCCAGGACGCCGACCTCCTCGAGGCCGCCCACGAGGACGAAGAGGCCCATGAAGAAGAAGAGGGTGGGCCACTCGATCTCCTCGAGGCGTTTCTCGATGTCGGTGCCGCTCCAGATGAGCAGGACGCCGCCGCCGGCGAGGGCCACCGTGGCCGGCTTGAGCCCGAGCGCGTCGTGGAGGACGAACCCGAGTATCGTGAAGGAGAGCACGACGAGACTCCGGCGTAACAGCACCGGATCGGTGATCGCCTTCGTCTCGTCCATGCCCGCCAGCACCCGTTCGGTGTCGACGAAGGCGCCGCTTAGCTCGCGCCGGAAGACGACACGGAGGACGAGGAGCGTGACGCCGAGGATCAGGAGGGCCGGCGGACCGAGGTGGATGAGGAAATCGAGGAAGGAGAGGTCGGTGGCCGATCCGATCAGGATGTTCGGCGGATCGCCGATCAGCGTCGCCGTTCCCCCGATGTTGGAGGCGAGGATCTCGGCGACGAGGAAGGGATAGGGCCGGATATCGAGCATCTCGGCGATCAGGATCGTGATCGGCGCGATCAGGAGAACGGTCGTCACGTTGTCGAGGAGGGCCGAGGCGAGAGCGGTGAAGATCGAGATCCAGAGGAGGATGCGCCAGGAATCCCCGCGGGCCTTCTTCGCGATCCTGATGGCGACCCACGTGAATATCCCCGTCTCCTTGACGACCCCGATGAGGAGCATCATGCCGACGAGAAGGCCGATCGTGTTGAAATCGATCGACGCGAAGGCGTCGGCCTGCGGCAGGACGCGCAGGAGGACGAGGAGGACGCCTCCCATGATCGCGATCTTCGTGCGGTGGATCCGCTCGGTGATGATCAGGATATAGGCGACGACGAAAACGACGATCGCTATGACGGCGTGAGCGGTCAATGTTGTCCTTCCGTGCCGTAGAGGGCCCTCACGATGTCGTTCTTGCTGATCATGCCGACGAGACGGCCGTCGCGGACGACGGGTATCCGGGTGATCCCGGACCGGTGGAGGACCGCCGCCGCCTTCATGACGCTGTCATTCTCGGCGAGGACGGCCGGTTCCTCGCGCATCAGGTCCTCGGCGACGAAGAGCGATTCCTCGATCGAGAAGGAATGCTGCTCGATGGCGCCGAAGTCGTGCAGGAAGTCGATGTTCCGGATGAGGTCGATATACGCGGGGAGGAAGATCAGCAGGAAGTCGTCGATCGTGATGACGCCGGCCAGCTCTCCGGTCTCCTCTCGGACGGGGAGGACCGCCTCGCCCGTCTCCTCGAAGAGCCGGGCGATATCCCGGAGGGACGCATCGGGAGCGAGAAAGCGAAACTCCCGTTTCATGCAGTCGCGGATATCCACGCCGTCTCCTTTGCGGCTAGAGGTACTCGTCCTCCGCGCGCCTGACGATGTCGAGAAGCGTCTTCTCGTCGGGGCAGGAGAGGAGCTTCTCCCGGAATGCCTCGTGCTTGACGAGCCGCGAGATCCCGGCGAGCGCCACGATGTGGGGGCCGGAGACGTCCTTCGGGGAGACGAGGATGAAGAAGATCTTCGCCAATTCGCCGTCGATCGCGTCGAAATCGACGCCCCGCGCGCTCCGGCCGAAGGCCACATGGAGCTCTTTGACGACGGGCGTCTTCGCGTGGGGCAGCGCGAGGCCCATCCCGACCCCGGTGCTCTGCTTCTTTTCGCGACGGAGGATCGCCTCGAGGATCGTATCGCGGTCGGAGAGGCGATGGGCGTCGCAAAGCAGGCCGACGAGCTCGCCGAGAGCCTCCTTTTTCGTGGAGGCCTTCATGTCGAGTCTGACGGCGTTCTTCTTCAGTTTGCTTGACAGTCTCATTCCGTGGCTTCCTTCGACAGAGGGACAAGGTAGTGCGCGCCCCGACCGAAGTCAAATCATTTACAGCCGGACGCCCGCCGTCAGGAAGAAGAAGGCGCCGCCGTATTCGAGATCGAATCGGAGCGATTCGCCGAACTTGTTCTCGAATTCCCGGACGGTGACATTCCGCCACCCGAACTGGATGCCGATCTCCACCGGGTTGAGGAAGTTCGTCACCGCCTCGGCGGCGAGCTGGAAGCCGCCGTCGTCGCCCTTGTATTCGTCGAGCCGCCTGCCGGTCAGGATGTTCGTGCCGTAGACCGTCTCGGCGAGGCTGTAGTAGGCCGCGAGGTTGACGTCGAGGATCTGGGGAAAGCTGAAGATGCGGCCGACGACGCCGAAGGAGATCACGTCCGCGGGCGCCTTGAAGGTGATCGTGTAATCCCCCGATTCGTTTTCCGTCGACGCCCACCAGCGTTCGTACATCGCGGCCGCCGCGAATCGGTCGAACACCCAGATCCGTCCCTCGATCTTCACGTTCGTCCCGCCGTCGAGGTCGGGGATCCGGACGCCGGCGTCCCGGCTGAGCTCCTGGATGGCGTCGTTGAGGTCGGACATCGAGTAGAAGGCGTTGCCGATGCCGCCCCGGACCGCGATGCCGATGGGGAAGGCGGATGCCGGAGCGCTCGCGGCGCAGGCCGCGGCGAGCAGGCAGACGAACAGGGCCGGACGATTCATGCGGTGTCTCCTTTCGATCGATGCGGAGCCGGCAGCGCGTCCCGGCGCGCGAGATAGCCCTCGAGCCTCCTGACGCCGTCGGCCAGGTTCTCGATCGAGTTGGCGTACGAGATGCGGAGATGTCCCTCGCCCTCCGCGCCGAAATCGATCCCCGGCGCCAGCGCGACGCCGGCCGTCTCGAGGATGTCGAAGGCGAGACGGTAGGAATCGCGGTCCACGTGGGAGGCGTCGACGAAGATGTAGAAGGCCCCCTTCGGCTCCACGCGGCAACCGAGTCCGATCTTCGGCAATTCCTCGAGGAGGAATCGCCGGCGCGCGTCGTATTTCGCGACCATGTCGTCGATCTCGGGCTGTTGCCGGGAAAGGGCGCTTAGGCCGGCCCGCTGCACGAAGGCGTTCGGGGAGATGAAGAAGTTCTGCAGGAGCACGTGCAGGGTTCGCACGGCCGACGCCGGCGCGATGCAGTAGCCGAGGCGCCAGCCGGTCATCGCGAAGAGCTTGGAGAAGCCGTTCAGAACGAAGACGTCGTCACCGTACTCGAGGGCCGAATGTTCCTTCGCCCCGTAGACGAGCCCGTGGTAGATCTCGTCGCTGATGACGGGAACGCCGAGCGAGCAGATCTCCTTGATGTCGGCGGGAGGCATGAGCGTCCCCGAGGGATTGGCGGGGGAGTTGATCATGATCGCCTTCGTCCGGGGCCCGACGAGCCGCCGGGCGTCCGCCGGGTCGAGCTGGAATCCTCGATCGCTGCTCGCCGGCGCGAATCGCGGAACGCCGCGGAGAAAGCGTATGAAATTGGGATAGCACGGGTAGTAGGGGTCGCCCAGGACGATCTCGTCGCCCGGTTGCTCGATGAGGACCGAGAGGACGAGGAGGAGGGCCGGCGAGACGCCGTTCGTCACGAGGACCCGGTCGCCGGTCACATCGAGCCCGTATCGGCCGTTGTACCAGGAGGCGATCGTCTCGCGGAGCTCGTGCGTTCCCCGGCTGTCGGTGTAGTGCGTGTCGCCACCCGTCATCCCCGCGACGCCGGATTCGACGATTCCCGCCGGCGTGTCGAAATCGGGTTCGCCGATCTCCATGTGGACGATCGACCGGCCCTCACGCTCGAGCGCCTGCGCGCGCTCGAGGATCTCCATGACGATGAAGGGCTTTATTCCGTCGGTGATTTTGCTGCGCATCCCGCTCCCGTTCCTGATACACTATGCAGTAGCATAGGTTCTGGAAGAAGCGAAGTCAAACGAAAGGAAAAACGGGATGGCGGTCTGTTCGGTGAGCGTCGTGCCGCTCGGGACGGGCTCACCAAGCCTGAGCGCATTCGTCGCCAGATGCCAGGAGATCCTCGGGGAGACCGAGGGGGTGCGCTTCCGCCTGACGCCGATGTCGACCGTGATCGAAGGGGAGACGGAGACGATCCTCGCGGTCGTCGCCCGGCTCCACCGGGCGCCGTTCGATGCGGGGGCGCTCCGGGTGATGACGCTGGTGAACATCGACGAGCGGCGGGACACGGAACTGACGATGGACGGGAAGGTCGCTTCGGTGGAGGCGAGACTCCGCTGACGGCCGCTCACGGTTCGTCGATCCAGGCGATCGTCCAGTGGCGCCCGGTTTTCCCGCCGTCGCGGCGGTGCGAGAAGAAATGCCCGGGATCGCAGCTCGTGCAGAGCCCGGAGGCCAGGACATTGCGCCGGCGAAGCCCCAGCGACACGAGGTCGTCCGCGATAAAGGCGGCGAGGTCGACGTGCCAGCGGCCGTTCCTGCGCCGGCGCGAAGCGGGAAAGGCGCGGGAGTCCGTCTCCCGCACCGGGTAGCATCTCTCGCAGATCCCCGGTCCGACGAGCGCGATCGTGTCGGCGAGGTTCGCGCCGAATCCGGCGGAGAGCCGGTTGATCCCCGCTTCGAGTATCCCCGCGGCGGCGCCTGCGCGGCCGACGTGCAGCGCCGCGAGCGCGCCCTCGGCGGGAGCGAAGAGGACGACCGGGTAGCAGTCGGCCGTGGAGACGGCGAGCGGCAGCGATGGGCGCCCGGTCACGAGGCCGTCGGCGCCGCGGGCGATCCGCCCCGGACGGGCGACGGCGATCGATGCGCCGTGGACCTGCTCGGCGCGCGCGAGGCGGTTGCGTTCCAGTTCGAGCGTCTCGAGCAGTCTGCGCCGGTTCGCGTGAACCCGTTTCGGCCGATCGCCGCACGAGAGTCCGAGATCGAGCGAGTCGAAGGGCGGTTTGCTGACACCGCCGATCCGCGACGCGAAGAAGACGCGGAGCGTTGGCGCGAGCGCCTCGATCGCGGGGAAGATCCCCAGAACGAGGCCGTTCTGTCCGATCCATCGCATCATGTCGTACTCCCCTTGCCGGCTAGAGGATAGGGGAAAACCGGGGGATTGCAAGCGGAAGGTAGAGGATGACCGTTTTCGAGGGATACCGTTGCGGCCTGTGCGGCAGGGAAGTGCCGGCCGGTTCGATCGCCGGCGAATGCCCGACCTGCGCGGGGCCGCTCCTCGGCGTCTACGATCTCGCCGCCCTGCGCGCCCGGACGACGCGTGAGGAGTTCTTCGGGGCCGGCGAAGGAGTGTGGCGCTTCCGCGGGCTGCTGCCCGTCTTCCCGCGCGAGATCACGCTCGGCGAGGGCAACACGCCGATACTCGACGCGTCGCGACTTCGCGGGGGTTCGGGGCTCGGCGGCCTCTTTCTCAAGGACGAATCGCTCAATCCGACCGGCTCCTTCAAGGCGCGCGGGATGGCGGTCGCCGTCTCGCGGCTCGTCGACCTCGGCGCGAGGCGCGCCGCGGTGCCGTCGGCGGGGAACGCGGGGCTCGCCCTGGCCGCCTACGGTGCGGCGGCGGGGATCGCCTGCGACGTCTTCATCCCGGCGGATACCCCGGCGGGCGTGGCGGAGGAGTGCCGTCTCTACGGGGCCCGCGTCGTGCAGGTCGCCGGCGTGATATCCGATGCGGCGGGCCGCATGGCCGGGGAGAACGCGGAGACCGGCGCCGCGGTGATGAGCACCTTCCGGGAACCGTGCCGCGTGGAGGGGAAGAAGACGATGGCCTTCGAGATCGCCGCCGCCCTCTCACCGCCGCCCGACTGGATCATCTACCCGACGGGGGGCGGAACGGGGATCGTCGCGATGTGGAAGGCCTTCGCCGAACTGGACGAACTCGGCTGGCTCGAGGGTCCGCGTCCGCGGCTCGCCGCCGTCCAGGCCGCCGGGTGCCAGCCGCTCGTCCGCGCCTTCGAGGATGGGCGGGAGAGCGCAGGATGCTGGGAGGCGCCGGAGACGGTCGCCGCGGGATTGCGTGTGCCTTCCTCGCGAGCCGACCGGCTGATTCTGCGCGCCCTCCGCGAGACGGGGGGGACGGCCGTCGCGGTGGACGACGAGGCGATCCTCGAGGCGGTCGGGCGGATGGCCGCCGAGACGGGCGTATTCCCCTCGCCCGAGGGCGCGGCGACGCTCGCCGGTCTCGACGCGCTCGTCGCCCGCGAAACGATCAAGCCGGGCGACCGGGTCTGTCTCCTCGTGACGGCGGGCGGTTCCCGCTATCGCCTGCTCCTGGACGACTCGGCCCGATAAGGCGGTCGGGCACGAAAAACGGGAGGGCGCCAGGCGCCCTCCCGCTGATATCCCTTCGATTTTCCTCTCCTACTTCCGGCGTTTCGATCCGCCGCCGCTCCCCGAGGAGCGGGAGCCGGACGAGCGTGAACCGGAGGAACGGGAGCCGGAACTCGTGCGACCGGCCGAAGAGCCGCCCGACGATCTTCCCGAGGCGCGTCCGACCCGTTCGTCGATGCCCCGGTCGGTGCTCGAACTCCGGGCCGAGGAGTTGCTCGAGCGCTTCGTGTCGTCGTTCGATTTCTTCGGGGCGCTCTTCCGGGCGCCGGTCGGACGCTGCGTCCGCCGCGTCTCCGCCTCGCCCGATTTCTTCGCCGGCTGCGTCCGGTTGGTGGAGGTGGAACGCGTCCCGCCCGGCGTGGAGCGTTCGCGTCGGGTCGAACGGCGCCGCGTCGAATCGTCGCCGCGCGCAGGCGTCGTCGTCGAACCGCCGTCGGTGCGCTTCAGGTTCCTCCGCCTGCTGTCGGGATCGGCGGTCGGGCGCACGGTGTCGCCCGGGTCGCGACGCGCGGTCCGGGCATCCTGCCCGTGCACGACGCGCCTCGTAACGACGCGATTCGCGGTCCGGGTCGTTCCGGCAGGCCTCGTCGTCCCGGTCGCGCGGGAGACGACGGGCATGCGCGCGGACGTCGCCGACGTCGTTCTTCGCGCGAGCGTCGAACGCTCGATCGTACGGTCGCGGCGCTCCTTGACCTTCACGCGGGCGAGCCGCGAGCCGGAGATCGCGTCGACGCGGCGCACCCTCGCCGCCGTATCGGCGTAGGTGAGGTACCGTTTCGTCACGGTCCGGCCGTTCGCGATCGTCCGGTACTGCCGGTCGTCATGCCGCCAGTAGCCGTCGTAGCCGTAATCCCACCACCAGTCGTTCCGGTACCACGACGCGTAGTAGTACGGGCGGTACCACGAATAGAAGGGCCAGTGGTGGTGATAATAACCGCCCCAGCCGACCGACCAGCTCCAGCCCCAGTACCAGTCGTCCCACCAGTAGGGATCCCAGGCGACGTACCAGTGCCAGGGATGATAGGAGTGCCGGGGGACGTACCAGTCGTTGTAGTAGACGTGGAGATGCACGTCTGCGTCGTCCCAGTCGTCCCAGTCTTCCCAGCTCCCGCCGTCGTCGTACACGTCGTCCGCGTCGTCGAAGCGGTCGCCGAGATCGGCGACGTAGTAGTCGTTTTCATCCTCGTCGAGGTGCCGGACGACGAAGGTCTCCTCGTAGGGATAGTCGGCGTCGGCGTACTCGACCCGCTCGATCTCGATCGCGGGGCAGACCATCGCATAGGGGTCGCTCATCCGGTCGTGACCGTGGCAGCTGGCGCACAGGTAACGGGGATAGTCGACCTCGCGGTTGATGTAGAACCAGGTGACGTCGGCGGACATCGCGGCGATGCCCGCCTCGGAGACGATCTCCTCGTCGATCGTGTTGAAGGCGAGGAAGGGATCGGTCTGGATGCGGAAGCGCTTCTCCGCCGGAAGGGAGGCGCCGCGGGCGAGGTAGGCGAGCTCGTTCTCGTCGATCATCGAGCGCTCCGGCACGGCGATGGCATGGATGTACTCGATCCCCGTTCGTTCGCCGACGGTCCAGCGGATCCCCCGGCCCGCCTCGGGAAGGAAGTGGACCGTGCGGCCCTCGCTTCGCACGGGACGGCCGTCCGCCGGGTAGAGGAGGTTCACGTAGCCGTCCGTGTCGATGTTGTATATGAATACGAAGGCGTCCTCGCTCGTCTGGAAGGTGATGTTCACGTCCCTTCCTGGCATGAGGACGGCTCCCTTGCCGCCGACGAGCCGCACCGAGAGGTCGAGTCCGTCGCCGTCGAAGGCGCCGCGTCGCACGTCGACCGCGGAGACCGGAGCGGACAGAAGGATCAGAGCCGTCAACAGGAGGCATATGGTCACGATGTGTCTCATCTGACTCACTCCTTCTCAGGGGTTTCTCTCACATCCTGCATATACGAGGTCTTTCAAGGAGCATGCCGGAAAGGCCCTCATTAATTATAGTCGTTTCGCCGTTCCGTTACAAGCCCGGCCTCCGCGCCCGGAGATGGAACCGATTCCGGTGCAACCGTCTGTCCTCGTTGGCGATGCGCCGTTCTATCCCCCGCGGGGGTCCGGCGCGCTCCGCCACCCTGTTATACACCGGGGGGCGGATTCCGTTTCATCGGCCCCGCCGGCGTCGGCATCCGGCGTCCCCGCCCGGGGACGATCTGAAACTCACTTGACCCTCCGGGAGTACAATGATACTGTGCCCCCTGACGCGGGAGAGAAGGACAGAACACGGGAGGTTCGCGCGTGCCGTTGTTCCTGCAGATCGCCGACAGCTTTTCCGGGCTGGTCGCTCATACCGGGACGCTCGCCAAGACGATTCTCGCGATCCTGGCGGTGCTGTCCGTCGTGTCATGGACGATCATGGTGGAGAAATTCAGGTTCTTCCGCCGCGCGCGTTCGGAAAGCAACCGCTTTCTCGCCCGTTTCGGCGAGGCGCGCAGCCTCGACGAGGTTCGCGACGGCGGGCGATCCCTTCCCGAGAGCCCCGAGGCGGCGCTCGTGCGCTCTCTGCCCGAGGGACGGGAAGCCGACGTGCTCCGCGACCCGGCCTTTCTCGACCGGTTCCTCGAATCGTCGGCCGGGCGCATCGTCTCCGACTGGGAATCCTACCTCGTCTTTCTCGCCACGACGGCCACCGTCTCCCCCTTCCTCGGCCTGCTCGGCACGGTCTGGGGCATCATGAGCTCATTCCTCTCGATGGGAGCGCGCGGTTCGGCCGATCTCTACGTTGTCGGGCCGGGGATCGCCGAGGCCCTGATAACGACGATCTTCGGCCTCGCCGCGGCGATCCCGGCCGTGATCGGCTACAACTACATCCTGCGGGTGATCCGCCGGCGGGAGGACGAACTGGCGATGTTCGCGGCGCGGCTCCGGAGCAGGATACTGGAGGGGTGAGATGAAACGCCCGCGCTACTCGTCCCTCGCCGAGATCAACATCACCAACCTCGTCGACGTCACGATGGTGCTGCTGATCGTCTTCATGCTCACCGCACCCTTCCTGCAGGCCGGCGTCGAGCTCAAGCTTCCCAAGGCGGAGGCGAGGGCGATCGAGGAACAGGACGGCGTGACGGTCTCCATCGACGAGGAAGGCGCGATATTCATCGACAAGCGGGAGGTGAGCTGGGAGGACTTCTCCGCCGAGCTGCGCCGGGCGCTCGACGAGACGGCCCCGCGCGTCTTCCTGCGCGCCGACCAGGATGTCCGTTACGGCGCCGTGATGCGCGTCATCGCGCGCGTGAAGATGCTCGGGATCGAGGATCTCGGTCTCATCGCCGAGCAGGAAGACCGCAAGTGACCGCGGGGTGCGGGGAAGGATGCGGATGCGGCTTTCCCTCCTGATATCGCTCCTGATGCACACGCTTTTGCTGGCTGCCCTCGTGGCGGTCTTCCGCATCGTGCCCGAGATGAGGCTTCCGTCGGAGATCTACAACGTCAAGATACTGCAGCCCGCCGTCCGCGCGCCGGAGCCGGAGCCGGAAGCGGAGGTCTCGCCGCCGCCTCCTTCCGAGCCGAAGCCCGAGACGAAGCCGAAGGAGACGCCGAAGCCGAACAAGCCCGAGCCGGAGCCCGAACCCGAGCCGGCGCCCCCCGAGGAGACGCCGCTCGAGACGACGGTGGCGGAGTCGGACGACGACGGGACGGCGATGACCGTCGACGCGCCCCGCTTCCCCTTCTCCTACTACCTCTCGGCGATCGAGCGCCGGATATCGCAGAACTGGTTCGCCGGCACGTCGGCCGGGACGTCGGGCCTCACCTGCGTCGTCTTCTTCCGCCTCGATCGCGGCGGCGGGATCGCCGGCCTGCGCGTCGAGACGAGTTCGGGGAATTCCTACTTCGATCGATCGGCGATGCGGGCCGTCAGGAGCTCGGTTCCCTTCCCGCCGTTGCCGAAGGCCTTCGCCGAGCCGTGGCTCGGGATCCATTTCACGTTCGTCCAGAGGGATTGACCATGCCGAAGCGACTTCTCCTCGCCCTGCTGATTCTCCTGCCGTCCCGGCCGGTCGCGGGGCAGACCGACATCTATCTCCGGACCGAGACGACGGGGCGCGGGCGCATCCCGATCGTCGTCCGGGACGTGGCGCCCGGCGGGGAGGCGCTCCGCACGGTCGCGGATCTCGTCTCGCGGACGCTCGAGAAGGATCTCCGCTATTCCGGGTTCTTCGATCCCGTGCGCGTCTCCGGCGGCCCGGATTCCCTCCCCGACGGGCGGACGGCGGCGGCCATCTTCGAGGGGGCTCTCCTCCCCGACGGCGAATCGCTCGCCCTCGAGGCCCGGCTGCTGGATTTCTCCAGCCGCGCCGTGATCTTCAGCAAGATCTACCGCTTCGAGCGGACGGCGGCACGTCTCGCCGCGCACAACGTCTCGGACGCGATCCTCTACTTCCTCGTCGGCGAACGGGGCATCGCCACGACCCGGCTCCTCTACTGCCGCCGGGAAGGGGAGGCGAAGACCCTCTACGCGATCGACTACGACGGCCACGGGGAGAAGGCCTACACGAAGGAGGAGATCGTCGTCTCGCCGCTCTGGCTCGATGATGCGCGCTTCGTCTACACCTCCTACCGCCGCGGCAACCCGGATCTCTACCTCGTCGATCTCCGGCGCGGGAAGCGCCGCGTCATCTCGCACCGCGTGGGGATCAATCTCGCCGGCGACTACGTCGGCGAAAGCGACGAGCTGGTCGCGACGCTCAGCGTGGCGGGGAACAGCGAGATCTTCGTCCTCGGTTCCGACGGGGCGATCAGGCGCCGGATCACGCGGAACCGGGCGATCGACGTCTCGCCGACCTGGGCGCCGAACGGGCGCGAGCTCGCCTTCGTCTCCGATCGCACCGGCTTTCCGCAGGTATACGTCTGCGACGCCTTCGGCGGGAACGTCAGGCGTCTCTCGGAAAGCGGTTCCTACAACGTCTCGCCGGCGTGGTCGCCCCACGGGGACGCGATCGCCTACGTCTCGCGCGACGGCTGGCGCTACCGACTGAAGCTCGTCTCCCCGGACGGGCTCGCCGAGGAGATAATCCACGAGGACGACTATTCGTACGAGGACCCGTCGTGGGCTCCCGACGGCCGGCACATCGCGGCCACGGTGCGGTACGGGGGAGTGCCCTGGATCGTCATCATCGACGTCGATTCCGGGGAGAAACGGCTCCTCGTCAGGGGCGAGTCCCCCGCGTGGTCGCCGCTTCCCCCCGGGGAGGACTGATCGGCCGGGCGGTCCGGCGCCGGGCGGGAATCCGCCCGCCCTGCGGGCGGGAGGCGGATACGGAATTTTGAAAGAAACAGTTGCAAACGCTCCAGTCCCCGCTATCATGGGGGCAAGGTACGATGCGTGAAACCGCCCCGGCGACGCGCCGGGCTTTCAACACGGAGGTTTTCCGGATGAAGCGATACTGGTGGCTCGCTCTCGCGATGATCGCGCTCATCGCCCTGCTTCCCGCATGCGCGAAGAAGGACGTCGCCCCGCCGCCGACCGATCTCGAGGAGCAGGAAGTGGCGCCGCCGCCTCCGCCGCCGCTCGAGAAGGTGGAGGAGGAACCGGCCGAGGAGATCGTGGAGGAGGAGCCGATCGAGCTCGAGGACGTCTTCTTCGAGTTCGACAAGTACGCCATACAGGACAAATACAAGCAGGTCCTGGCACGCAACGCCGAGATCCTGCTCGCTCACGACGACATCGCGCTGCTCGTCGAGGGGCACTGCGACGAGCGCGGCACGAACGAGTACAACATCTCGCTCGGCGAGAAGCGCGCGAAGGCCGTCATGGATTTCCTGGCCACCTACGGCGTGCCCGCCTCGCGGCTCTCGATGGTCAGTTACGGCGAGGAAAAGCCCTTCGCCTACGGCCATGACGAGGCCGCGTGGGCGAAGAACCGCCGGGCCCACATGGTGCTCAGGTAACTCGCGAGGCCATGAGTAACCGTCGATCATTCCGCGGGGCCGTCCTTCTCGTGCTCGTGACGGCCCTTGCCGGCAGCGGCTGCTGGGGGCGCTCGTTTTTCCGCGCCCCCGCCGCCACGCTCGATTCCTCGGCGAAGATCGATTCCCTGCTCGATGAGAACGCCCTGATGCGGCAGCGCCTGGGCGAGCTCGAGCGGCAGGTGCGCGAGATGCGCGACTACGACCGGGGCGCGGCCGCCCGGTCGCAGATCGACGTCGAGGAGATCAAGGACGGGCTGAACGCGCTGCGGCAGATGCTCAGCGACGCGGGGCAGGCGGCGACGCCGCGCTCCACGCGGCCCGGCGCGGAAGAGCGTTTCCCCCCGGTTCCGGCCGCGGACACCCACGCCGCCGCTGCGGACTCGGCCGCGGTCGACAGCGCGGCCGTGCCCCCGCCCGAGGAGATCCACCGGCAGGTCTACCTCGACTTCAGCCGGGGCGAGTACGAACTGGCCATCGAGGAATCGGCGGCCTTCCTCGACGCCTATGCCGATCATCCCCTCGCCGAGGAGGTCCTCTTCATCCGCGGCGAATGCTTCACGGAACTGGGCAGGCACTTCGACGCGCTGAACGAGTTCGCCCGGATCCGCAGGGAATTCCCGAAGGGGCGGCGGACGCCGGCCGTGTTGCTGCGCATGGCCGTCTCCTACGAGAAGATCGGGGAAAAGGCGGTCGCCGCCGGCATCGTCCGGCAGCTCGTGCGGGAGTATCCCTACAGCGAGGAGGCGGCGGCAGCGCAGGAACGGTTCGAGTCCCTCCTCGAAGACTGATTCGGCCCCCCGGTCGGATCGCGTCCGGATGGTGATCACGGCGCCGTGAATCCCGACCCACGACTCTCCCTCCTGCTGCTCGTCGTCGTCCTGCTCTTTCTGTCTGCATTCTTCTCGGGCGTCGAGACGGCTTTCTTTTCCCTGTCGCGGTTCGCCGTGGTCGAGATGGAGAAGGAGGAAGGGCGCAAGCGGCTCGTTTCCCGGCTGCTCGCCGAGCCCAGGAAGCTCCTCGTCACCATCCTGTTCGGCAATCTTCTCGTCAACATCGCGAGCACCTCGGCGGTCACCGCCTTCGCGATCTCGGCGTTCGGGGAGAAGGGCCTCGGGATCGCGATGGTCTTCATGACCGTCCTGATCCTCATCTTCGGCGAGATCGGCCCCAAATCCGTATCGATGCGGCACGCCCGGACGATCGCGGTGTCGTCCGCCCCCGTCATGCGGGGCCTGATGGTTCTATTCACGCCCGTGCGTGTGGTGCTCGGGGCGGTCGCCGATTTGGCCGTCTCTCGCAGCCGTGTGCTTCTCGGCGAACGGCAACTGGAGATGGAGGGGCGCGAACTCGCGACGGCCGTCGAGATCGGCCACAGGCAGGGGCTCCTCGACGAGTTCGAGCACGAGATACTCCGCAATCTCTTCCTTTCCACGGAGACGACGCTGCGCGAGATACAGACCCCGCGCGTTGAGGTATTCACCCTCGACGTCGAAACGCCCCTCAACGAGGCGATCATCCAGGTCAGGGAGCGCGGTTTCAGCCGTGTCCCGGTCCACGAGGGGGAATCGGACAACATCGTCGGCATCCTCATGGCCCGGGACCTCCTTTCCTACGGGCGGGACGAGCGCGTCCACCTGCGCGAGGCGATGCGCGAGCCCCTCTTCGCGCCGGGAAGCAAGAAGACGCGCGAGCTCTTCGGCGAGCTGATCTCGGCGCGGCGGCACATGGTGATCGTGGTCGACGAATACGGGGCCTTCGACGGCATCGTCACCCTCGAGGACATCCTGGAGGAGATCTTCGGCGAGATCCGCGACCGGCGCGAGCCCGATGTGCCCGAATACATCATGATCGACCGCGAGCACATGATCGCGGAGGGAGCGATGCGTCTCGAGGACGTCAACGACATCCTCGGCACGGCGCTGGATTCGCGGGACGTCGAGACGGTGGGGGGGTATCTCCTCGAGGAGATCGGCCGCATCCCGCGAGAGGGTGAGTCCTTCGACATCGCGGGATTGCGGTTCCTCGTCCTCTCGGCGGAGAAGACGCGTGTCTGCAAGATCAAGATCGAACGAGGAGAACGGAAGGAGACCGATGGGCGCCGCTAGCCTGATCGCGATCGTCGTCGTCTCCCTCATGGCCGCGGGCTTCTTCGCCGGCGCCGAGTCGGCGGTCGTCTCGTGCAACAAGGTGAAGCTCCATCACCGCGCCGCCCGGGGCAACCGGCGCGCCCGCGCCGTGGAGCGGCTGCTCTCCTCGAGCGAGTCCTTCTTCAGCATCGTCCTCGTCGGCACCAACATCGCCGTCGTCGTCTGCACGGCGACCGCAACGGCCCTCACCGTCCGCTGGTTCGGGGAGTCGGGCGCCGCCGTGGCGACCGCCGTCATGACGCCCCTCATCCTCGTCTTCGGCGAGGTGATCCCGAAAGCCGCCTTCATCTACCAGGCGGACCGTGTCTCCCTGCTCGTCGGACCGCTCCTGCGGGTCTTCCAGTTCGTCCTCTGGCCCATCGCCTTTCCCGCCACGCTTCTCGTGCGGGCGCTCCTGCGCCTCACCGGGGCCGGCGACGACCGCCGCGATCTCCTCGCCTCCCGGGAGGAACTCGTCTACCTGTACAGCCGGGGAAAGCGCGACGGTGTCGTCGAGCGGCGGGAGCGGATGCTGATCGACCGTGTCTTCCATTTCAGGCGCGTCCTCACCGGAGAGCTCCTCGTTCCGCGGGAGAAGGTGATCTCCTTCGCGGCGACGGCGACGGTGGGGGAGACGATCGAGGACGCGAGGCGCCACACCTATTCGCGGTTCCCGATCCTCTCGCCGGATCACCGGGTCGTCGGCGTGATCTCCCTCTTCGATCTGCTCGGGCTCGACGGCGGGGAACGCCTCGGGGACGTCATGCACGATCCTGTCTTCGTCGACGTCGACGCGCCGGCCGAGCGGCTGCTCGTCCAGATGAAGGAAAGCGCGATCCACCTCGCCGTCGTCACGGGAAGCGATGGAAACTGGCTGGGGATCGTCACGCTCGAGGACGTGCTCGAGCACATCATCGGCGACATCGCGAACGAGTACGACGAGTGACGGACGGTCTCGATCGGCCGTTGCCCCCGGGGGCGCGGCCCGCTATACTCGGCGCATGAAGAAATGGAGCCTTTGCACGCCGAACGGCGACGTCAACCTGCTGCGTGTGCTGTGGCACGTCCTCGGCGGCCTGGCGATCGTCGCGGGGCTGCTCGTCTGGCGCCACGACCGCCGCTTGCCCGTTCTCATCCTCGCCGCCGCGTCTCTCCTGCTCTTCATACTCGACGTCTTCCGGTTCCGCACCCGGTACGGCCGCTATCTCTTCTGGCGCCACCTGCGGCATCTCGCCTCCTCGAAGGAGCGCGAAGGGATGAACACCTCCTTCTACTACGTCGCCTCGCTCACACTCTGCGTGCTGGTGTTCCCGCCCGGGATCGCGATCGGGTGCGTCGTCTGCCTCGCCGTCGGCGACCAGGTGGCGGGGATCGTCGGCAGGTTCGCAGGGCGGGTGCGGTGGGGAGAGAAGTCCGTCGAGGGGGCGCTCGCCTCCTTCGCCGTCTGCCTCGTCCTCATCCGTCTCTTCGTCCCATCCACGCGGATCGCCCTCGCGGGGGCGGCGGCCGGCGCGCTCGCCGAGCTCGCCCCCACGCCCGGGCTCGACGACAACATCAAGATTCCCCTCGTGGCCGGGGGGGTCATGTACGGCGTGATGCTGTTCGGGTGAGGGGGACAGCCGAACTCATCCGGTCGCTTTGCCCGCCGTGCCACGGCCGGGCGTTCCGCCGAAGATCTTGTCCGCCTCGCCCAACGGGCGGATACGTTCGGGAGGAATGGAGACGGGCTCGGCGCGCCATATCTTCCGGTTGTAGTCCGCGATCGACCGGTCGGAGGAGAAACGGCCCATCCGCGCGACGTTCAGGATCGCCCGCCGCAGCCACTCGTCGCGGTCTCGGTAGATCCGGTCGACATCCATCTGGCACCGGTGATAATCGGCGAAGTCGGCGAGGACGAGGTAGGGATCCTCGTTGAGGAGGCGCTCGACCAGCGGGCGGAAGAGCCCGGGCTGATCGGGCGAGAAGAATCCCCGATCGACGAGACCGATCGCCTCCTCGAGCGCCGGATCCCGCCGCGCGTACTCCCGGGGGTCGTAGACGGGCCGGAGCGCGGCGACCTCGTTCGCCTCGAGACCGAAGAGGAAGAGATTCTCCCTGCCCACCTCTCCGGCGATCTCCACCGTCGCGCCGTCGAGCGTGCCGACGGTCAGGGCGCCGTTCAGGGCGAGCTTCATGTTGCCCGTTCCGGATGCCTCGTAGCCCGCCGTCGAGATCTGCTCGGAGACGTCCGCAGCGGGAATGATGCGTTCGGCGAGCGTCACGCGGTAGTTGGGGAGGAAGACGACACGCAGCGTCTCGCGCGTCACCGGGTCGGTGTTGATCATCTCGGCCGTGTGGCAGATGAGACGGATGATCAGCTTCGCCGCCTCGTAATCGGGGGCCGCCTTGCCGGCGAAGACGAAGGTCCGCGGGTGAAGCCTGAATTCCGGCTCCTCCTTGAGCCGCACCCAGAGGTAGATGACGTGGAGGATGTTGAGGAGCTGGCGCTTGTACTCGTGGATCCGTTTCACCTGGACGTCGAAGATCGTGTCGGGATCGACGAGGTAGCCGGTGAGATCCTCGGCGAGGTCCGCCAGGGCGGATTTGTTTTGCTTCTTCACCGCGGCGAACCGGCTGCGGAAGCCGGCGTCGTCGGCGTACGCCTCGAGGCGGCGGAGCTCGTCGAGGTTCCTGACCCAGTCCGTGCCGATCGCCCCGCTCACCAGCCCGGCCAGGGCGGGATTCGCGGCGAGGAGCCATCGCCGCGGGGTGATGCCGTTCGTCACGTTCCGGATGCGGCCGGGAAAGAAATCGTCGAAATCGCGGAAGATCCCCTCGCGGAGAAGGCCCGTGTGGAGCCGGGCAACCCCGTTGACGGCGTGGGAGCCGACGATCGCGAGGTGGGACATGCGGATCTTCCTGCCCGCGTCCTCGCGCACGATCGACATGCGGCGCGCGCGGTCGTCGTCGCCGGGATGGGCGATGGAGACGTCGCGGAGGAACCGCCGGTTGATCTCGTAGACGATCTGGAGGTGGCGCGGCAGCAGGGAGCCGAAGATCTGGACCGGCCATTCCTCGAGCGCCTCCGCGAGGATCGTGTGGTTGGTGTAGGCGCATGAGCGCGTCGTGATATCCCACGCCTGCTCCCACGGCAGGTGCTGTTCGTCGACGAGGAGGCGCATCAGCTCGACGACGGCGAGCGAGGGGTGGGTGTCGTTCATCTGGATGGCGACCTTCTCGGGGAACACGTCGAAGGTGTCGTGGTTGACGAGGTAGCGTCTGACGATGTCCTGGATCGAGCAGGAGACGAAGAAATACTGCTGCTTGAGCCTGAGCTCGCGGCCCTGGTCGTTCGTGTCGCTCGGGTAGAGGACCTTCGAGATGTTCTCCGAGAGGTTCTTCTCCTCGACCGCCTTGAGATAGTCCCCGTTCTGGAAGTACTCGAGGTCGAACTCCTTCGACGCACGCGAGGCCCAGAGCCGCAGCGTGTTGACCGTCGTGTTGTCGTACCCGGCGATCGGCGTGTCGTGGGCGACGCCCAGGACGTCTCTCGTGTCGACCCAGAGCGTCCGCTGCGAACCGTCCGGCCAGGTCGTGTCGCGGGTGCGGCCGTGGAATTTGACGGTGAAGCTGTACTCCGGACGCTCGATCTCCCATGGATTTCCGTATTTCAGCCAGCAGTCGGGGAGCTCGACCTGGCCGAGGTCGCGGATCGCCTGGTCGAAGATCCCGAATTCGTACCTGATCCCGTAACCGTAGGAGGGAAGCTCCAGCGCGGCCATCGAGTCGAGAAAGCAGGCGGCGAGCCGTCCGAGACCGCCGTTGCCCAGCCCCGCGTCGGGTTCCTGCCCGGCGAGCTCGTCGATGTCGAGGTTGAGCGTGGCCATCGCCTCGCGGGTCTCCGCGTAGATGTTTAGATTGACGAGATTGTCGACGAGGGCGCGGCCGAGCAGGTATTCGGCCGAAAGGTAGTAGACGCGCTTGGCGTCCACGTCGTAGTAGTGCTGCTGCGTGCGGATCCACTGCTCGATGAGCCGGTCGCGCGCCGTGAGGGCGAGCGCGTGGTAGAGATCGCGGACGGTCGCCGTGTACTGGTCCTTCGAGAGGGAATACTCGAGGTGGTTCGCGAACCCCATCGCGATGCTCTCGCGATCCATCCCCTTGTGGAAGATCCCCCATTTCCTGAAGAGCTCGCTCTGTCTCATCATTTCCTCCGCGCGGTCGGCGCGGCGTCAGTATGCGCGCGGTCCCGGCATCATTGAAAGGGGAAAATGCCCCCGCCTCGTCACGTGCCCGGGAGCCGGAGCGACGATCCGGGATCCCGGCAGATGCGGTAGAAATTGCATGCGCGGCACGCCGCGGCATCGTCGATCCGCGGAAAATCGCTGGGCGGACGGGCCTCGTTGCGTTCCGTGTCGCCATCCACGACAAGATCGGCCAGGCGCGCGATGCCCCGTTCGATGTGTTCGTGGAAGGTCTCGAGACGCTCCGCGTCGACGAAATGGTCGCGGATTTTGCCGCCGGAGGCGAGTGTGACCTCGCGGAGGCGTATCGCGTCGATCGGCTCCCCGAGCACCTCCGTCGCCCAGTAGGCGTAGATCCCGAGCTGCACCCCGGTCCGGGCCGATCCGCCGCCGCCCGTCTTCCAGTCGACGATGTTGAAGACGCCGTCCCGTCCCCGGTAGCAGAGATCGGTTTTGGCGAAGACGGTCACTTCGCCGAAGACGAATGACTGCGAGAACTCGGCACGGTCGAGATCCTCGATACGCCACGTTCCGGCATCCGTCTCCAGAAGCTCGGCGAGGATGGGGCTGTCGAGGAGCCCCTCGACGGAGGCCACGCACTCGTGCCGCGCCCGCTCGATGCGCCCGGGCGGAAGGGGAAGCTCGTACTCGTGTTCGAAGAGGGCGAGCCAGTCGATGTCGAGTTTCCCCCCGCGTTTCTTCGGCGCGGTCAGGTACCGGCGATCGCCCGAGAAGTCGAGCTGCGCGGCGAAGCGTTCGAGGGCGTACCGGACGACGTCCCCCCTCGCGGGGATGCGATGCTTCAGGCGCATCGACCGGAGGACCATCGTGGCGACGTAATGGACGAGTTGTCCCCGCCAGAGGGGAAGGGAAACGAGGCGCTTGAGCTTGAACGCCTCGCGCGCGATCGCCGGCGCGCCGGCGGTCCATCCGCCCCACGACACGTAGTAATGGAAAAGGTACCTGCGCGGGCAGGCATCCAGCGTCGATTCCCGCGAGAGGGAATAGCCGAATCGATTCCGGAAGGCCATCGTTTCCTGCCCTGCCGGCACGCGCCGCGACGGCTACTTCGCCTTCGCCTTCGTCTTCCGGCGCGAAGCCGTGGTCCGGCGGCGAGGCTTCGCCGCGGTCTTCGTCGCCTGCTTCGGCGCGATCTTCCGCGTCGGGTCCTCGACGATCGCGCGGCGGGCGCGGCGCCGGATCGGCTTGTGCATCGGTTTGTGGTCGTCGAAGACGCCGCGGTAGAGGCGGTTCTCCAGCCGATAGGGCTCGAACTCGAAGTCGAATTTCATGTTCTTGTTGCCGCGGAGCGCCACGTCACGGTCGGTGTACATGTAGAAGTGCATCTTGCCGGAGGTGCGCTGCTGGGCGAAGGAGTCCATCTCGTCGCGATGGAACAGCCAGGCCCGCAGGGTGCTCAGGTCGACGCAGACGATGAAGTCGGCATCGTGCTTTTCCCTGATCCACCAGTCGAGCGCCGGCTTGCCCTTGCCTCCCGCCTGTTTCGGCCGGAGGTTGGAGACGACGAGGGCACGGTAATCCCTGATCGGCTTGTCGAGACTGACGATGAGGTCGAATTCGCCTTCCGCCGACGAGCACCCGATGCTGTCCCGCAGGAACAGCGCCTGGGCGAAGAGTTTGCCGCTCAAACCGATCTTGTTCTTCTGGATCCTGCGCATGGGCGTCTCCTTTCGCTTGCTGGATACATCCACTGACTATAGAAAACGTCAAGGCCGCAAGGCCGGAATCTGATGGTGTAAATCACGAACGCATTATATCATACACCGGACGAAGAGCACGAAACAGAAAATTCGTCTTTTCCCGGGCATGCGATCGTCCGCGAGAGGTCGCCATGCAAGCGGGCGACGTGCGGCGCATCCCCGTTCCCGGCGATCGTATCCGCCGGGCTTCTTTTTTCAAGGAACCGTTACCCGTGTCGGGCGATCGATCTCTCCATGCAGAAAACATGCAGACAGTCGACGACGATGTCCGATATCATCCTGCCTGTCGGGTTCGCCACTATCGCGGACTTTCCGCAGGAGGAAGGGAACGCTGCACTTTCCTTCTAACAGACAATCGTTCCCTAATAAAATACATTTTTAGTCGGAAAGAAGGAAAAGTCAAGAAATGTTTACATACGATGAGCCGTTGTACCGGCCCCCGAGCGAGGCGGAGTCGCTGATCCTGCAGGCCACGATCGGGTGCTCGCACAACCGGTGCCGATTCTGTTACATGTACAAGGGCAAGCGGTTCCGCGCCAGGCCGTGGGAGGATCTTTGCCGCGAGATCGACGAGGCGGCGGCGGTTCTTCCCGGCGTTCGCCGCGTTTTCCTCGCCGACGGCGACGCGCTCGCGCTGCCGGTGGATTGCCTCGTCCGGATACTCGAGCACATCGGCGTCTCCTTTCCCGCTCTCCAGCGGGTGAGCGCGTACGCGACGCCGCAGAACCTGCTCCGCCGGACCGTCGGCGATCTCGAGCGGCTGCGCGAGCTGAAACTCGCGATACTCTACTACGGCATCGAATCCGGCGACCCCGGCGTGCTCGCGCGCATCGACAAGGGCGCCACTCCCGACGAGATGGCCGACGGCTGCGCTCGCGCCTCGGCGGCGGGGCTCAAGCTCTCGGCGACGGTCATCCTGGGGCTCGGGGGACGAAAGGGAAGCGACCGCCACGCCCGGGAGACGGCGTCGCTCGTCAACCGGATCCGGCCCCGGTATCTCTCGGCGCTGACACTCATGCTCGGCCCGCGCGCCGACGACTTCGCCCGGGAGATGGGGGAGGGATTCGCCTTCAACACGCCGATGGACGACCTCGCCGAGCTGCGCACGCTCGTCGATTGTCTCGACGTCGACCGGTGCATCTTCCGGAGCAACCATGCGTCGAACCGGCTTCCGCTCGCCGGGACGCTCCGCAAGGATCGAGAGCGCCTGATCCTGGCGATCGACGAGGCGATCGCCGATCCCGGGGCGCACCTTCGCGCGGAGTGGATGCGGGGGTTGTAGAGCCGCCGGGGTCAGCGGCGGAGGAGCCGACGGAGCCCCGAGGCGGCGACGTAGAAGGCGTAGTCGACGCGTTTGCCCCCCCAGCGTTCCTTGTAGTCGATCAGGCCGTGGGCGTTCTCCGGCGAGGCGCCGAGGTTCACCATCTTGACACCCGTCGCGGCGCCCCGCTCGATCGCGTCGGCGAGCAGGACATGGTTGGGTTTGAGGTGGCGGTTCTCGTAGTCCGAGACGGTCTGCCAGTTGAAGAGCGTGTCGCCGTGGATGAAGTTGATGCACGATCCGACGAGGCGGCCGCCCTCGTTCAGCCCGTTCCAGTAGAGCATGGAGGAGCCGCCGAGTTTCTCGAGGAGCGCCCGGAAGAACCGTTTCCGGTAGAGGGGCCTGACGGCGCCGTGGCGGCGCTCGGTGAGCGAGTAGAGCCGGTAGAATTCGTCGAGACGATCCCCGTCGTCGATCCGCACGATCTCGGTCAGGGCGCGCTGGCCGCTCCTGATGTGGCCGTTGAGCTTCTTGTCCGGCGGGGTGTGCTCGCCGTCGCCGTTGAGGCTGATGACGTGCGTGAAACAGTCCCGCTGTTCGAGGAAATCCCGATCGATCCCGCCGAGGCCGCCGTTGAAATCGGTGATGACGATGCGGGAGTAGCCGCCGGCGCGCAGGTGGTCGAGGAGGTGCCCGTAGAACCCGCGTTTCCTCTCCGGGGTCGCCTCGCGGAACAGGGCGTGGCCGTACGTGCCGTAGGGCATCGCGTAGAACGAGCGCATGCCGAAGTGGCGCGTGATCACCGCGGGCATGCCGGCGACGAGCCGGCCCGTCTCGTAGCCGCAGAGAAAGACCGCCTCGACCCCCCGGGGGAGACCGGCGACGCAGACGTCGGCCCAGTGGATCGTATGAAAAAACGAACCGGTGCCGACGAGGTCCGACCAGTCGTCCTCGTCCAGCGACCGGCGATCGACGACGCGAAATTCCATGTATCTCCAACGGCGAGAAGATCGTTGTCCGCACGATTCGACATGGCGAATGTAACGGATTCTCCGGTTCCCGTCAACGTTCGAGTCGTTCCTCCCGTTCGAACGGCAACCCGGGGATGTGCCGGGACGATCGGGTCGGCGGCGGCGCTGCCGCCGCCACGCTCCGCTGCCCGGTCGTCGACGAACAAACCGGCGCGGGGATCAGACTCGCCGCGGTGACCGTGCTCGAGACGGGCGCGTTCGCCCTGATCGGTTCCCACGGCAATCTCGACATCGTTCTGCCCGAGGGCCTCCGGCGCGCGCCTCGTTTTCTGATCGTCGCAACTCTCTCCTGGACGGTGTGTTACGAGGTTCCAGGCCCGTGGCGCGCCCCGTGCCGGTTCCCGGGCCGCGCTCGAGGAATAGGGTTGCAATATCCGGGATGCTGTATTACCTTTTTCGCGTTTGACCCGCCGGGCCGCGGTCCGGCGCTCTTTCGCAATCGTTCGCCCCAAGCCGGCGGGGGAGTCTCATGGGAAAGCTCGTGATCATCATCATCAGCGCCGTACTCGTCAACAACTACGTGTTGATGCGGTTTCTCGGCATCTGTCCCTTCCTCGGCGTGTCGAAGCGGCTGAAGACGGCCGTCGGCATGAGTGGGGCGGTGCTCTTCGTCATGACGATGGCCGCCGTCGTCACGTGGGTCGTCTATCATCACGTTCTCGTTCCCTTCGGCCTCACCTACTTGCAGACGGTCTCGTTCATCCTCGTCATCGCGAGTCTCGTCCAGCTCGTCGAGCTCGCCCTGCAGAAGCTGAGCCCGGCCCTCTACAAGGCCCTCGGGATCTTCCTCCCGCTGATCACGACGAACTGCGCGGTGCTCGGCGTCGCCATGCTCAACATACAGAAGGATTTCAACCTCCTCGAGACGATCGTCTTCGCGATCGGGGCCGCGCTCGGCTTCGGGCTCGCGATGGTGCTCTTCTCGGGGCTGCGCGAGCGGATCGAGCTCTGCGACACGCCGCTGCCCTTCCGCGGCACGGCGATCGGGCTCATCACGGCGGGGCTGCTCTCGCTCGCCTTCATGGGCTTCACCGGTCTTGTGAGGCTGTAGGTGCGCGCCGGCGGCCGGCGCCTGGCGGATTTCCACCGGAGGACAGGTAACCGATGCTGACAGCGATTCTGGCACTCGCGGCGGTCGCGCTCGCGCTGAGCTTCGTCCTCGCCATCGCGGCGCGCGTCTTCGCCGTCGACGTCGATCCCCGTGCCGAGAAGATCGAGGAAGCGCTCCCCGGCGCGAACTGCGGCGCCTGCGGCCTGCCCGGTTGTTCGGAGCTCGCCCGGCGCATCGCCGAGGGGAAGGCCGACATCGACGCCTGCCCCGTCGGCGGCGCGGCCGTGGCCCGCGCCATCGCCGCCATCATGGGACAGGACTTCGCCGGCGGAGGCGTCCGGCGGGTCGCCATGGTGATGTGCAACGGCGGCGACGAATCGGCCCGCAGGCGTTTCTGGTACAACGGGGTCCGGGACTGCAACTCCGCCGCCCTCCTCTTCGGCGGCGACAAGTCCTGCGCCTACGGCTGCCTCGGCCTCGGGACCTGCGCCGGCGTCTGCCCGTTCGGCGCGATCGACATGACCGGCGCCGGCCTCGCCGTCGTCGACCCGGCGCGCTGCACCGGCTGCACGAAGTGCGTGGACGCCTGTCCGAAGGGGATCATCAGGATGGTTCCCGCCGACCGGACAATCCACATCCTCTGCTCGTCCCACGACAAGGGGGCGAAGACGCGGAAGGTGTGCGCCGTCGGGTGCATCGGCTGCATGAAATGCGTGAAGGCCGCGCCTGAGGGAGCGATCGCGATGGACCGCAACCTCGCCGTCGTCGACTACGAGGCGGAGATTCCGCCGGAGATCGCCGGCGAGTGCCCGATGAAGACGATCCACGTGCGGAAACTCGACGGGTTGGCGGACCTCGACGCCGCCGCGGGAGGTGAGAGGTGATGGGCCGGTTCTTCGGAGGCGTTCATCCCGACTACAACAAGGATCTCTCGCGCGGGAAGCCGATCGAGACGATGCCCGTCCCCGGGCGGCTCGTCGTCTATCTCTCGCAGAATCTCGGCGCCCCGTCGAAGGCGGTCGTGAAGAAGGGGGACGCGGTCCTGAAGGGGCAGGTGATCGCCGAGAGCGGCGGATTCGTCTCGACACCCGTGCACGCGCCCGTCTCGGGCGTCGTCGCGGCGATCGACACCTTCCCCCATCCGGTGGGGACCGACCTGCCGGCGATCGTCATCGAGCCGGACGGAAATGACCGCTGGGCGGACGGGTGCGACGTCGAGCGAGACGTCGACGCGCTCTCTTCCGCGGAGATCAGGGATCTCGTGCACGACGGCGGGCTCGTCGGCATGGGCGGCGCCACCTTCCCGACGCACGTGAAGCTCTCCCCGCCCCCGGAGAAGCCGATCGACGTCCTCGTTCTGAACGGCGCGGAGTGCGAGCCCTATCTCTCCGCCGATCACCGGATGATGGTCGAGCACGCCGAGGAGATCCTCGACGGCGCGGCTCTCTTCGCGCGAGTCATCGAAGTCGGCCGGGTGATCGTCGGCATCGAGAAGAACAAGCCCGATGCCATAGCGGCGATGCGCGAGCGCGCGGCCGGGCGCGAGGGCTTCGAGGTGGCGGCGCTCGACGTCGTTTATCCCCAGGGGGCGGAAAAGCAGCTCATCTTCGCGGTCACCGGCCGCCGGGTGCCGGCAGGCGGGCTGCCGATGGACGTCGGCGTCCTCGTGCAGAACGTCGCGACATGCAGGGCCGCCCGCGAGGCGGTCCGGTTCAACCGGCCGCTCATCGAACGCGTCCTCACGGTCACGGGGCGCGCAATCGCCGAGCCGAAGAACCTCCTCGTCCGGGTGGGGACGCCCTTCGAGGATATCGTGGCATTCTGCGGCGGGATGAGCGGGGAGACGGGAAAGATCATCAGCGGCGGCCCGATGATGGGCGTTTCGCAGTATTCGCTCGCCGCGGCCGTGACGAAGGGAACGAGCGGCATCGTCCTGCTCAGGCGGGACGAGGTGGCGCAGTTCGTCTCCGACGCCTGCATCCGGTGCGGACGCTGCGTCGAAGCCTGCCCGATGCGGCTCGATCCCTCGACGCTCAGCATCCTCGTCGAGCGGATGCGTTTCGACGATGCGGGGGAGACGGGCGTGAACGACTGCATGGAATGCGGCTGTTGCGCCTACGTCTGTCCCTCCCGGCGCCCCCTCGTCCAGCATTTCCGGCGGGCGAAGGCGGAACTCCGCGCGAAGGCGCGCAAGGCGGGCTGAGAGCCGGCCGGCACGAACGACAGCAGACGACCGGCCGCCGCGGCGGCCGGGCAGGAGGTTCCGGTGGAAGAGAAAGAACAGGGAACGCGCCCCGGCGGGGACGGAACGCCCGCGGGCGGGGAAGCGCCCGGAAAGCCAACCGCGCCGACGGCGAAGAAGAAGGACGAGCCCGGGCCGCGCTTCATCGTGAGCGCCTCGCCGCACGTACACGACGGCCGAACCGTCGCCGGGATCATGAAGCTCGTCGTCCTGGCCCTGGCCCCCGCGACCCTCTTCTCCTTCTACATCTTCGGTCTCGCCGCGGTGCGCGTCGTCGGCGTCTCGATCCTGTCTGCGGTCGTCTTCGAGGCCCTCTTCCAGCGGATCGCCGGCCGCCCCGTCAGGATCGGCGACTGGAGCGCCGTTCTCACCGGCCTCCTCCTCGCGCTCAACCTCCCCGCGACGGCCCCGTGGTGGCTCGTCGTGGTCGGCGCATTCTTCGCGATCGTGATCGCGAAGCAGCTCTACGGGGGGCTCGGGTACAATCCCTTCAACCCGGCGCTGGTCGGCCGGGTCGTTCTGCTCCTCTCCTTTCCCGTGCAGATGACGGCCGGGTGGGTCGCCCCGTCGCGGTGGGGGATGGACGCGGTCACCACCGCCACGCCGCTCACGCGCCTGCGCGAGGCGCTCCTCGAGACGGGCAGTGTCGAGGGATTCGCCATGACGCGCGACCAGGTGCTCGACCTCGTCATCGGCAACCGCGCCGGCTGCCTCGGCGAGACCTCGGTGATCCTGCTTCTCATCGGCGGCGTCTTCCTGATCGCGAAGAAGGTGATCTCCTGGCACATCCCCGTCGCCTTCATCGCGAGCGTGTGGATCTTCGCCGGGATCGCCCATCTGGCAGACCCGTCTCGCTTCGTCGACGCGAGCTTCCACGTGATCACCGGCGGCCTCTTCATCGGCGCGCTCTACATGGCCACCGATTACGTGACGAGCCCGCTGGCGAAACGGGGGATGCTGATCTTCGGCGCCGGCTGCGGGATCATCACGATGGTCATCCGGCTCTTCGGGGCGTACCCGGAGGGCGTGTCGTTCGCCATATTGCTCATGAACGCCGCGACGCCGCTCATCGACCGCTACACGAAACCGACGGTTTTCGGCGCGGTGAAGCGGGCCGCGGCCTCGTAACGCCGCACCGGCGGGAGGAAAGACGACGATGAAGGAGATTCTCAGGCTCTGCGCGGTCCTCACGATCATCGCCGCCGTCTCTGCGGGCGTGCTGGCATACGTCAGCGCAAAGACGGAAGAGCCGATCCGCAACGCCCTCCGCGAGGAGACGCTCAGCGCCGTGCGCAGCGTGCTGCCGCCCTTCGACAACAAGCCCGACGAGGATACGGTCGTTCTTCCGGTCGTTTTCGCCGGCGACACCCTCGAGACGACCTTCTACCGCGGCAGGCTCGGAAACGCGGTCGTCGGCGCTGCCTTCCCCGTCGTGTCGATGGACGGCTACTCGGGCGAGATCGCGATCATGGTCGGCGTCGACACGCTCGGCGTGGTGCGGGGGATCGAGATCCTCCGCCATCTCGAGACGCCCGGGCTCGGCGCCAAGATCGAGACGGAGGCCTTCCGCCTCCAGTACGGCGGAACGAGCCTCGAGGATCCGGCGACGTGGGCCGTTACGAAGGACGGCGGCACGTTCGTGCCGATCACGGGGGCGACGATCTCGTCGAGGGCCGTGACGAACGCGGTGGCCGAGGGCCTGCGCTTCTTCGCCGCGCACCGCGGAGAGATATTCGCGACCGCCGCGGACGCGGCGCGGGAGGTGGAGCGATGAGCGCCGTCCGGGAATTCACCAAGGGCTTCTGGGCGGAGAACCCGATCTTCCGCCTCGTCCTCGGGCTCTGCCCGACCCTCGCCGTCACGACGACGGCCGAGAACGGGATCGGCATGGGGCTCGCCGCCACGTTCGTGCTGGTCTGCTCGAACGCGGTGATCGCCGCGATGCGCTCGATCATCCCGAAGAAGATCCGTATCCCCGCCTTCATCGTGACGATCGCCACCTTCGTGACGATCGTCGATCTCGTGATGAACGGCTACTTCCACGCCCTGCACAAGAGCCTCGGGCTCTTCATCCCGCTGATCGTCGTGAACTGCATCATCCTCGGGCGGGCCGAGGCCTTCGCCTCGAAGAACCGCGTGGCGATCTCGATCGTCGACGGCCTGGGGATGGGGCTCGGCTTCA
Source organism: Candidatus Krumholzibacteriota bacterium (assembly GCA_016931295.1). NCBI lineage: Bacteria > Candidatus Krumholzibacteriota > Candidatus Krumholzibacteriota bacterium. The sequence goes on along the minus strand of JAFGEZ010000047.1, from coordinate 21,086 downwards.
CGATCTCGCTCGTGCTGATCGGCGCGATCCGCGAGCTCCTCGGCAACGGGACGATCTTCGGGGCGGCCGTCTTCGGCGACGGCTACCTGCCCCTGCTGCTCATGATTTTGCCGCCGGGGGCCTTCGTCGTCCTCGGGATCCTCCTCGGCCTGATGAACAACGCCGAGATCCGCCTCGCCGAGAAGGCCGGGCGCACGCCGCTCATCCGCCGCGAGCACGACTGCTCGACCTGCGCGATCCACACGAGCTGGTTCGGGGAGTTCAAGCGGGAGAAGCCGGCGGACGCGGCGGACTGACCGCGCCGGCGGCGTCGAATCGACGATACGAGCCCGCCCGGCTTCGCCGGGCGGGCTCGCTGCTATTCGAGCCAGGAGCAGGGCTCCGTCGTTCGCCAGACGCCGTCTCCCGTCGCCGCCCACCCGAGGCCCCCGGCGTCGATCTCGACGTCGCGGATGCGGCGGCCGTCCATGCCGTCGTCGAAGGGGAACCAGTCGCCGCCGGTCGGCATGAAGACGAGACGCTCCGTTTCCCAGGTCAGCGCGAGGATGCCGCCCACCAAACTGAAGAGACGCGTCGCTCCCGCGTCGAGCCCGAGCGAGCGCCAGCCCCCGACGATCGCGTCGAACAGCCAAACGTCGCGGTGGCCGCCGGCGACCAGGCGCCCCCCGCCCGCCGCGGCCAGCGCGCGCACGCTCTCTCCTGCGAGCCCGGCCCCGGCCCATGCGTCCGCCCCCTCCTCGAGCACGAGCACGCCGAGGCCGTCCGCCGCGGCGGCGATCCTTCCGTCCGGCGCCGCCAGGAGGCACCGCACGCATTCGAGGTCCGGGGCGGAATCGAATGAACGGATCCAGGACGCGCCCCCGTCCGAAGAGACGAAGATTCCCCGTTCCTTTAGGTTGACCGAGCATGAGGCGAGCCACAGGCGCCCGTCCGGGCCGACGTCGAAGCCCCGGCAGAATCCGAGGAGAGATTCCCTTGACGCGCATTCCCAGCTGACGCCGAGATCGGCCGAACGGTGCAGGCCGCCGGTCGTTATCGCCCACAGGTCGCCGCCGGGACCGTGCCGCAGGAAATATGCCGCGGGTTCGCGGATGCCGCCGTTGGCGGGGCGCCACGACCCGGTTCCCGGCGGGGAGTACCAGAGTCCGGCGCATGACGTCGCGACGAGGATGCCCCCGCCGGCGACGGGGAGTATGTCGTGCGGCTCGGCGATCCCGATATCGAGGGGGAGGGGCGACCAGGAGTCGCCGCCGTCCGTCGTAGTCCACGCGCCCGCGCTGCGGGTGCCGACGATCGCGCCGGAGCCGCTCACGGCGCGGATGCACCAGAGGGAGAAGACCGGCAGGTTCGTCCTGCGCCAGGTCTCCCCGTCCCCCGTCGCGAAGATGCCCCGGTCGTCGGCGTCGACCCAGGCCTCCTTTCCGACCGTCGAGATGCGCCACACGAGGGCGTCGTCGCCGAAGGCGTGCGCGCCGACGGCGCGCCACGTCGCGCCGTCGTCCGGGGAGAGGAAGACCGAGCGCATGCTCGTGCCGACGAAGATGCCAACGCCCGGGAGGACGGCGGCGGCGGTAATCAGGTCCCCTATGGCGCCGTTGTCGATGCGCGACCAGCTGTCGCCCCCGTTTGTCGAGCGGTGCAGTTCCCGCGACGTCGAGACGTAGACGTGTCCCGCGGAGGTGACGGCGTGCAGCCGGGAGGCCTCGATGGACAAGACGGTCGTCCAGCTCTCCCCGGCGTCCGTCGAGCGGAGGATACCGTCGAAGGTCCGGCAGTAGACCCGGCCGGGTCCCGCGAGGAGCTCGACGCCGCCGATTTCCGATGCGACGACCGGCCAGGTCGCGCCTCCGTCGGTCGAGCGCAGGATCCTCCTGTCGTTGACGATGGCCAGCACGGTGTCCGGGTGGGGGGATGCGAACATGCGAACGCATGTCTCCGGCGGGAAGGACAGGACCGGCACCCAGGAGGCGCCGCCGTCGGTCGAGCGGAAGAGGCCACGGTCGGCGCTCGATGCGACCAGCACGCCGGGCGCCGCCTCGAGGACATCGACGATCGTGCCTCCCGGCGGGCCGCCGACCGGTTCCCATTCGGGGAACCCGGTGATCCCGATCGTCTCGCCGATCGATTCGCAGCCGGCGAACAGGCAGACGAGCGCGACGGCCGGCGCGTGCCGCGCGAGCGAACGTGCGACTCCCATGGTAATTCCTCCCCCCGGGGATATGATAGCCCGGAAGAAGCGCGGGGGCAGTCCCTCAGAACTTCACCACGTGCCCGAGCCAGAGGACGAACAGGATCGCCGCGACGTGGACGATCCACCACCCCGCCCTGAATCGTATCAGGTAACGCAACACGTCACCTCCACAGGAAGAAGCCGAGCGCGTAGGCCGCGCCGAGATATGCGAAGTGGCGCAGCCACCAGGCGGTGGTGAACATCCGTCCCGTCCCGTCCGGCCGCCAGTGGCGGAGGGCCGACTGCCCGACGGGGAGCTTCGCGAAAAGGATGAGGATGTTCGGGATCATCGACCGCAGAAGCAGGGCGCCGGCGCCCCCCGGCGGCGGATGGGCGATCGAGAGGTGCGCCATCGTGATCGTGCCGACGACGACGCTCATCCCGTTGATGAGGTAGCCGGCGAGCCATGTGCGCTTGAAGAAAAGCATCGCCGGGACGGCGATCGCGCTCACGACGCCGAAGACCGCCGGCAGGACGTTCGCCGGGTTCCGCGGATCGGCCGGGTCGACGGGAAGCGGGTGCAGCCGCAGGTGCAGGAAGAGCCCGCCGAGCGAGAGGAGGCCGAGCGCGAGGGCGGCGCCGACCGGCCGCCGAACGCTCATCGTCCACCGCCTCCCGCCGCCACGTGCACGCCGCAGATCCAGAGCCGCAGCAGTCGCACGTCCGCTTCGGCCATCGGCGGCGCATCGTCGGGCATTCGGTCGCCGACGATCCCCTCCTCGCCGACGATCTTCGCCATGAGGTAGCTCGCCGCGGGATCGGCCGGATCGACGAGAAGCCGTCCCTCGGCCTTCCGGCTCGGCGCGCCGACGACCGACGCGGGGAAGGCGCCGGCGGAAAGGTCGAGCCCGGCCCGCGGGAACCGGCCCGCGTGGCAGCCGGACGTGGCGCAGCCGGCCGTCATCAGCGCGGTCGCGCCCGTCTCGAGCTCGGCGTGGATCGCCGCAGCGGTCATCGGGACCTCGTCGGCCGGCGAGGGCGCGGAGAACGGGGCGGCCGCCAGAAGAGCCGCTGCGAAAGCGGATACGTGGACGATACGCATGTCGTCGCCTCCTGTCCGTTGTCGTGTCGGAGTTCCCCCGTGCAATCGTTATAGGGCACCAGCCGGCCGGGGCGCAACGGAATTCAACCGGGCGGGCGGCGAAAGCGGGACGCCGGGTGGAAGTCAGGGGCGGTCGAGCCGGAGGGCGTCCCCGAAATCGCCGAGGGGGACGTAGCGGACCCCTTCCCCGTCGGGAAGGGCGAAGAGGGCGCGTGCCCTGGACGTGGCGAGGGCGACGGGCGCCCGTTCGGGGCCGAGGACGAAGAGGCCCGTCGAGAGGGCGTCGGCGGCCATCGCCGTCTTCGCGACCACCGTCACGCCGAGCACCCGGTCGACGGGGCGGCCGTCGCGCGGGTCGATGATGTGGCCGTACCGCCGGTTGCCGATCTCGACGAAGTTCTCGTAGTTGCCGCTCGTGGCGACCGCCTCGTCGCGGAGGAGAAGCGATCCGACGATGCCGTCGCCGCCGCGCGGATCGCGGATCCCGATCGTCCACCCCCCGCGTCGGGGCGGTGCGCCGAGGGCGTACATGTTGCCGCCGACGTTCACGAGGGCGCTCGACGCGCCGCGGCTGCGCAGGATCGCGGCGGCCCGGTCGACGGCGTACCCCTTGGCGACGCCGCCGAGGTCGATGCGCATCCCCGGCGGCAGGGTGAGGGCGCGGTCGTACCGGTCGACGACGATCCGCGTCGAGCCGACGACGGCCAGCGCCGAGTCGAGCGCGGCCACCGAGGGAACGGCCGGCTCGCCCCCCCGGAATCCCCACAGCTCGACGAGGGGGCCGGTCGTCGCATCGAAGGCCCCCTCGGTGATGCGGGAGAAATCGAGGGCGCGGCCGATGACGTCGAAGAGCTCTTCGGAAAGCCGGTGCGGCAGGCCGTCCGCCGCCCGGTTGAGGCGGGAGAGCTCGCTCTCCTCCTTCCAGACGCTCATCACCGATTCGACTCGGTGCAGCTCGGCGAGCGCCTCGGCGGCGGCCGCTTCCGCCTCTCGCGGCGCGAGGCCGTGGATCTTCACCCAGGCGACCGTCCCCATGACGAATGTCTCTTCGACGACGGGATCGTCGCCCCCGCAGGCGGAGAGAAGGAGGGCGAAAAGCGCCGCGAGGGCGGGGGGGAGTCTGCGCGCGGGCATCGTTCGATCACGTCCTTCCGGCGGTGGTCATTCCGCGTACCCCGGCTTGCCGAGCAGCCGGAAGATACGGGCCTTGTACTCCTCGACGCCCGGCTGGTCGAAGGGGTTCACGCCGAGGCAGAGCCCCGAGACGGCGATCGCGATCTCGAAGAAGACGAAGAGCTCGCCGATCGATCCGGGCGTGACGGCGTCCATTTCGATCGTGAGGACCGGGAGGCCGCCGGCGGCGTGGGCGTCGCGCGTGCCCTCCCAGGCGATCCGGTTGACCTCGCCGAGGCTCCTGCCGGCGAGATAGTTGAGATTGTCGAGGTCGTCGGGATCGGCCGGTATCGCCAGGTCGCGCGACGGCCGGCGCGCCGTGAGGAATGTTTCGAGGATCGAGCGCGTGCCCTCCTGGAGGAGTTGACCGAGGGAGTGGAGGTCGGTGGTGAGGACGGCCGAAGCGGGGAAGAGCCCCTTGCCGTCTTTTCCCTCGCTCTCGCCGGTGAGCTGCTTCCACCACTCGCCGACCGTCGCCAGCTCGGGATGGAACGTGGAGAGGACCTCGATCGCCGTGCCCTCCCGGTGGAGGAGGTCGCGGATCGCCGCGTAGCGGAGGGCGTCGTTCTCCCCGTCGAGGCGTGTAAAGCGGTCGAGGGCGCCGGCGGCTCCCGCCATGAAGGGGGCGATCGGGATGCCCGCCGCGGCGATCGGCAAAAGACCGACCGGGGAGAGGACGCTGAACCGTCCCCCGACGTCGGGGGGGATGTCGAAGGTCGTCCAGTCGCGCTCGGCGGCCATGCGGCGCAGCGCGCCCCGCGCGGGGTCGGTGACGGCGACGATCCGCCGCGCCATGCCCTTCTCCCCGACGCTGTCGAGCAGGGCCCGGCGGAGGAGCCGGAAGGCGATCGCCGGCTCGGTCGTCGTGCCCGACTTGGAGACGACGCAGATCGCGAAGCGCGTGCCGGCGATCTCGTCGAGCAGGCGCGCGAGGCCGCCGGGGGAGAGGCTGGTCCCGGCGAAGCGCACGGGAAAGCCGCCGGCGGGGGCGAGGGCGTCGATCGCCGCCTTCGCGCCGAGCCACGAGCCGCCGATTCCCACGACGACGAGCAGATCGTTCTCGTCCTGTATCCGTTTCGCGGCGTCTTCGATGCGGCCGATCTCCCGGGCGGGTGCGTGCGGCAGGTCGAGCCAGCCGAGCATCTCCGATCCCGGAACCCGCCGGTCGAGGAGGGAGGCGAGCGCCTCTCGCGCCCGTTCGTCCGCCGCGCGCGGCGCGCCGCTCGCATCGAGGGTGATCATGACGTGCTCCTTTCCGGGCGCGGCGGCCCGGTCACCTGTCCGCCCCGAGTGCCCGCGCGGTCATCGCGACGGTCTCGTCGGCGTGGGCGGTCACCTCGGCGCGGAGCCGGTCCGCCTCGGCCCGGACATCGCTCTTGAAGGCGTCGTCCTCGATCCCGGGGAGGTTGATGACCACGTTCATCCAGGCGCCCTGGGCCGCCGTCCGGGCGGCGAGGGCGGCGACGCCGGCGTCGCTGATCGAGTTGCGGTTGCCCTCCTCGCAGACGCGGCGCGCGAGCGCGGCCGCTTCCTTCGAGCGGCGGAGCACGTCGAGGGGGACGAGGGTGGCTCCCTTCGTCGCCTCCTCGATCGCCGCGAGCCGGGCCGTCTTCTCCGCGTCCGTCTTCTTCGGCAGGCGCATCGCGTCCATGAGGAGGTTGAAGGCGTCGGTGTCGCGGTCGACGTCGGCGAGGAAGGCCGCCTTGAGACGCTGTCCCGCGACGCCCGTCTCGACCATGCCGTCGGCGACCGCCTCGTATCCCTTCTTGCCGTGCGTGAGGGCGGCGACCATCGCCGCGAGCGCGCCGGCGAGCGCGCCGCAGAGGGCGGCCACGCTCCCCCCGCCCGGGGCGGGGGAATCGGTGGAGAGCTCGTCGGCGAATCGCTCGACGGTCATCGCGGCGAGGGCGCCCTCGCGCCGGAACTGGTACTCGATGATCTTCTTGTCCGGCTCGAACGGGTAGAGGTCGCCGAGGCCGAGGGACAAGGCCGCGATGTGCACCAGCTCGCTCTCGGGCACGCCCTCGGTCCGCCCCTGCTTCCCGAGGTAGTGGCGGCCGGCCACGAGCATCGCCTCGATGGGGATCAAGCCGACCAGTTCGCTCCCCGTGACGCGGGTGCCCATTTCGTTCGCGATGCGGCGGCACTCGTCGAAGACGCGGTGCGGCGGCGAGACCTTGTAGTTCGTGAGGTTGATCGAGATCTGCGCTCGGCCGAAGTCGGCCATGTACCAGCCGACCGCCTTGACGTCCTTGAAGATCCCCGGCTCGCGGAGGGCCTTCCCCGCCTCGTCGCGGACGATCTGGCCCCCGGCGTCGCGCTTGATCCGTCCCTTCTCGCGGATCGCGAAGGCGATGTCGCGGGCGATTCTCGTGTCGCGAGTGTTGAGGTTGACGTTGTAGGCGATGAGGAACTCGCGCGCGCCGATCGCCGTCGCGCCGGCTCCCGCGTTGAACGCGGCGGGGCCGAAGTCGGGCTTCCAGGCGGGGTCGGCGAGCTTCTCGGCGAGCCCCTCGTACTCGCCGGCGCGGACGTCGGCGAGGTTGCGCCGTTCCGGGACGCTCGCCGCGTGCTCGTAGAGATAGACGGGGATGCCGAGCTCATCGCCCACGCGCGCGCCGAGACGGCGTGCCAGCTCGGCGCAGTCCTCCATCGTCACGCCGGAGACGGGGACGAAGGGACAGACGTCGGTGGCGCCCATGCGCGCGTGCGCCCCCGAGTGTTTCGACATGTCGATGACCTCGGCGGCGCGCCTGATCGCGCGGAAGGCCGCCTCGACGACCGCGTCGGGGTCGCCGATGAAGGTGACGACCGTCCGGTTGGTGTCGCGGCCGGGATCGACGTCGAGCAGCTTGACCCCCTCGACGGCGGCGACCTCGGCCGTGATCCGGTCGATCCGGGACATGTCGCGGCCCTCGCTGAAGTTGGGAACGCATTCCACCAGTCTCATCATCGGTTTCACTCCTTGTCTCGGCGGCCGATATCGGGCAATATAGGGGAGAATATAAACTGATGGCGCGGCAGGTCAAGACAAGCCTGTCGCGGGAAGAACGGCCCGATGGAACTGCACGTCAGCGTCCCGATCGATCGCCTCGCGGAGAGCGTCCCCTTCCTCGAGCAAGAGAAGCTCCTGCCCGAGCTGCGGATGACGGACGTCGACGGTCTCATGGCCATGACCGACGGCGACGCTTCCCGGCTCAGGTCGATCGTCGACGAGCGCGGATGGCGCACCTTCACGCACGGCCCCTTCTTCGGCCTCGACGTGGCGAGCATCGACCGGCACATCTCCGACTACTCGATCGAAGCCCTCTTGCGCGCGATCGACGTGACGGCGATCCTCGGCGGCGCGGTCATGGTGATGCACACCGGCTACCTGCCGCAGTTCTCGCGCCACGGGCGCCGGCTCTGGTTCCGGAACTGGCGGGATCGGTTCCCGCGCCTCCTCGAGCGCGCTGATCGCGCCGGCGTGACGATCGCCCTCGAGAACACGTGGGACGACCGGCCCGAGGTCCTGCTCCAGCTCGCCGACCTCGCCGGTGATCCCGGACTGCGATTCTGCCTCGACACGGGGCACGTGAACGTCTTCTCCCGCCGCCCGGTCTGCGAGTGGTGGCGGGGGGTGGGCGACCGCACCGCCGCGCTCCATCTCCACGACAACGACGGAAGCTCGGACGACCACCTGCCGCCCGGGCGGGGCTCGTTCGATTTCCCCGCGCTGGCCTCCCTCCTCGCCGGGAGGGATGCGCTCCCGCTTCTCGACCTCGAGGTCGATCATCCGCGGGCGGCGGAGGGGAAACGGTTCGTCGAACGGCTTCTCGCCGGGCCGCGCCGGCCGGGCGTGGAGCGTTTGAAAGGAGCGTGAGATGGAGGAGATCGAGGTCGGACGGGTCGCCGACTACTTCGCGAAGGTCGGCGTGGTGGCCGTCGAGGTGACGGCCGGGAAGATCCGCGTGGGCGACACGCTGCACTTCCACGGGCACACCACCGATTTCACCGAGACGATCGTCTCGATGCAGGTCGAGCACGAGACGGTCGAGGAGGCCGAGGCCGGCGCGAACGTGGGGATCAGGATCAGCGACCGGGCGCGGGCGCACGACACCGTCTTCAAGGTCGTCGGAAAGTAGCCTACTTCCCGGCCAGGATCAGCAGGCCGAAGAAGACGAAGAGGCCCCCCGAGATCCAGCGGATCACGCGCTCGCCGAGCAGCGACGGCAGGAAGGTGCCGACGGCCACGCCGATGGCGGTGGCCGCGATCATCGCCGCCGCCGCGCCGGCGAAGACGACGCGCGGGTTGTTGAATCGCGACGAGCACGCGATGACGGTGAGTTGGGTCTTGTCGCCCAGCTCGGCGAGGAACATCACGGCGAAGGTCGTGAAGAAGACGCGCCACATCACAGGTCCTTTCTCCTGACGATCGAATCCAGTGTCTCCGCGAGCGCGGCGCTCGCCGGGAGGTCGCCGGCCGCGGCGAGCCCCGCGCGAAGCGAGGCGAGCCCCGCAGGGATGGAGTCGAGGAACCGCCTCTTGCCGCGCTGCGCGCCGAGCCGGGCGAAGGCGGCGAGCGCCTGCTCGTTGCGCTGGATGCCGGCGAGGAGGAGGTCCTTCTCCCATCGGCCGCGGCCGGAAAGATCGGCGCCTCCCCGTGCGAGCCCCGCGTACAGCCGATCGATCAGCCTCGCCCGGAGATCGTTGCCGATCGGGTGGTAGGGGTCGCGGAGGAGGGAGGCCGCGTCGTAGACCCCCGGGCCGCGGTGGGCCGACTGGAGGTCGACGAGGCGGAGCCGGCCGGCGGCGAGGAGGATGTTCCGGCTCTGGAAATCACGGTGCATGAAGACGCGCGGCAAGGCGGCGAGCCGCGCCGCGACGGCGCGCCGCTCCTCTTCCCAGCCAGCCGGTGCGGCCGCGGCGCAGAATCCCTCGACGAAGGTCTCCCGGAAATAGTCGGTCTCGGCGAGCAGGCAGGTCAGGTCGAAGGGGCGGTCGGCGAGCAGGCCCGTCTCTTCCATCCGCCGCGTGACGGTCGTCTGGAGGTCGACGAGAAGGTCGATGCACCGCTCGTAGAGCAGCCGTTCCCCGGCCGCGTCCGTCTCGAGGAGGGCGGTCTCGAGGTGACGGTCGCCGAGATCCTCCATCAGGAGGACGCCGGTCGCCTCGTCGACGCCGTAGAGGGCCGGCGCGGGGGCGCCGCATTCGGCGAGGAAGGCGGCGACGGCGGCGTAGTCGGCCGTCGCGCCCCCGGGCGGATCGATCGCCGCCACCGCCGAGAGGGCCGCGCCGCGGAGCCGGAGGAAGCGGCGGTCGCTGCCACCGTGGGCGATCTCCTCGACGGCCGGGGAAACCGGCCCCGCCCCGGGAAGCAGGCAGAAGAGCTCGACGGCGCGGTCGATCGCCCGACAGCCCGTGTTCATGCCCCGCCTCCTCGTTCCCCGTCCGCCGCGACGACGCCGCCCGGCCAGACGATCCGGCGGCGGAGCTCGCTTCCCGGGGGAACGACGGCGCCGGGAAAGACGACCGATTCGACGAGGCGGACATCGTCGCCCACGACGGCGCCGGGGCCGATCTCGGCGAAGCCCTCCCACCGCAGGCGAGCGCCGACGCGTGCGTCCGCGGCCACGTGCAACGCGCCCGACGCCTCGGGGATGGCGGGATCGAAGCGCTCCCCCCCGGCGAGGATGCGGCGGTGGAGGTCGAGGTAGGCCCCGACCGATCCGGTCTCGGCCCACGAGACGGGGCCGTCGGCAGAGAGGTCGAGCGCGATCACCGCGCCGGGCCGCTCCGCCGCGAGGGCGAGGATCGTCTCGACGAATCCGCCGGCGCGGTCGGCGGGAAAACGCGCGAGGGCGCCGGGAGAAAGGACGGCCATCCCCGTGTACCCGAGATCGCCTCTCCTTCCGCCGATTGCCGTCACGCGGCACGCGCCGTCCACCCGGACGCTCGGCGGCGGGGCAGCGCCGCCGGGGGGCAGGCAGAGGAGCGTGGCCAGGGCGCCGCTCGCCTCGTGGCGCCGGAGGGCAGCGGCGAAATCGATCGAGGCGATGACATCGCAGTTGTTGAGGAGCGCGACGTCGAAGAGGCGGAGGGATGCGGCCATGTTGCCGATCCCGCCCCCCGTGCCGAGGAGCGACGTCTCGCGGTGGATCGTCGCCTCGACGCCCGCGCGGCGGAGATGATCCGCGAGGGCGTCGGCGAGGTGGAAGGCGTTCAGGTGGACGGCCGCCGCGCCCGACCGGCGCAGCTTCGCCGCGACCGTATCGATCATCGGACGGCCGAGGACGGGGAGGAGCGCCTTGGGGATCGCGCCGGTGATCGGGCGCATCCGCAACCCGCGCCCCGCGGCGAGGATCAGTCCCGCGATCCGCGTTTGTTCGGCGGTCATGCCCTCTCCCCGTAGCCGAGCCAGGGGGCGCGGTCGGCGGCGAAGGCCGCCTCATCAGCCGTCCATCCGTCGAAGAGCGCATCGAGCCCGCCGCCCGCGTCGATCGCCTCGCGCAGGGCCGGGCCGCCGGCGATCGTGTCGATCGAAAGGCGGCGCGCCTCGTACTCGTAGGGGCCCTCGAGCCACCGGAAGCGATCCGGGGCGATGGCGGCGGCCGCGGCGATCGTCTCGGCGGCGCAGCGCACGGGACGGAAGAGGTCGCCGTCGGTCACGTGGATCTGGACGCCGCCGCAGAGCTCGCCGGCGTGCTTGTCCCACCGGGGCTCGAACCAGGCCGGGCGGAAGAAGACGCCGGGAAGGCCGCGATCGGCGAGGTCGCGGGCGAGGCGGTCGGCGTCGAGCCACGGCGCGCCGACGAGCTCGAAGGGCTTCGTCGTGCCCCGTCCCTCGGAGAGGTTCGTTCCCTCGAACAGGACCGCGCCGGGATAGACGAGGGCCGTCTCCGGCGTCGGCATGTTCGGGGAGGGGGCGACCCACGGCAGCCCCGTATCGGCGAAGGACATCCCGCGCGTCCAGTTCTCGAGGGGCACGGCCTCGATCGCGCCGCCCGTTCCCTCGCGATCGGCGATCATCGCGAGCAGCTCGGCCATCGTCATGCCGTGGCGCATCGGCAGTGAGGAGAGGCCCACGAAGGACTCGTGGCCGGGCGAGAGGAGCGGGCCCTCGACGAGGCGGCCGCCGATCGGGTTCGGGCGGTCGAGGACGACGAGGTCGACGCCGGCCGCCGCGCACGCGCGCGCCATCAGCACGGCGGTCCAGAGAAAGGTGTAGGGGCGCGCGCCGACGTCGAAAAGATCGACGACGACCGCGTCGAGGCCGGCCAGCCACGCGGGATCGGGCTCGCGGCGCTCGCCGTAGAGGGAATAGACGGGGATGCCGAGGCGGGGATGGCGGAAGCCCTCCCACTCGATCATGTTGGCCTGCGTCTCGCCCCGCCAGCCGTGCTGGGGGCCGAAGAGCGCGGCCAGCTCGACGGGAAGGCCGGCGAGGATATCGGCGGCGTGGCGGAGGTCGGCCGCGACGGAGGCCTGGTTCGCGAGCAGCCCGATCCGCCGGCCCCCGAGCGTGCCGCCGCCGGCCGCCGCGATCCTGTCGAGTCCGCTTCTGGTCATCGTCCTCCTATGTTCGGTTCCGCCGTCGAATCACGCGGCGGGGGCAAAGGGATATCTTGATGATGATAATCCCCGAACGAGGATAAGGTCCAGATTATTCAATCGGTTGGCGATCGGAACATATGCAGGCTTGACGGATGTGCCGATATATGTTTAGAAATAGGGTCTCAACGAAACATGCTAGGTGACGTGAGGTTGTGCATCGTGATGTTTCAATACAAGGGATATACAATATGGGGCAAGACGAAACGGGGAGGCACGTCGAATCGAATTCTCTCTGATTGCCAATATCACCCCTTATTGTACCACATGCTCGATGTTGCCGCAGTGGCTGGCCTAGTCTGGGATCAATTCCTTTCACAACAAATTCACAACAGGTTCAAATGCTCGCTTGGAACTGATGCGCGTACCCAAGTCGTGTTCCTGGCCGGTGCGCATGATATAGGTAAAGCCAGTCCGGGATTCCAGAAGAAAGTTCAGGAAATTTCCCAGAATTTGGGACTTCCATTCACAAAACACGATCATAGTTGTCCTCATGGGATTATTAGCGCTCATGTTTTAAATGATTTTCTCGGTTCTTGCTCGGCTGCCGCTGTTCTATCACAGATTGCCGGAGGCCACCACGGTGTTTTCCCGCGATCGACCGACCTCCGTATGGGTGTGGATACGCTCGGAAATAAATGCTGGAGTGAGGCGAGAAATGGGCTTCTTCTGGAATTCGCCGATATCGTGGATTTCGACTTAAGCCAAGTGGCTCGAAAAATGTCCGAGATCAGGGACCCGGCCCTCGTTCCCATGCTCGCCGGCTTAATCTCTGTTGTGGATTGGATCGGCTCGAATCAGGATTATTTCAGATGTGTTGCCAAATGTGAGACTCCCATTGAAAGTGATGCAGAGGAATATTGGATATATGCACAAAATCAAGCGCAAAATGCTCTTGAGAAACTAGGTTGGTTGCCGGCTGTGTCTTTTGCAGATGAGACTCGGTTCGATGCTGTTTTTAGTGGATTTATCCCAAATATTCTCCAGACAACTGCGATCGAATTGGCATCTAATCAACATTCTCCGTATCTCATGATTGTCGAAGCACCAATGGGCCTAGGAAAGACCGAAGTTGCTTTCTATGCGGCAGACATGGCTATGTGTAGAGGCTTTGCGTGCGGCATGTATATCGCCATGCCAACCCAGGCAACCGGGAATGCGATGTATAAAAGGGTCTCGGACGATTACCTTGGAAGTCGTGGTCACCAAGGGAAACTCAATTTGCAGCTCGTGCATGGCGATGCCCGTCTAGCGCAGGAAGAAGTGAAAGAAGGAGAGATTTCGGAATTCAAGCCAACGAGTATTGGAGACGAAGGCGATGTGCGAGCGCAATCCTGGTTCACTGCGAGAAAACGACCTCTGCTGGCGACGTTCGGTGTCGGTACCATCGACCAAAGCCTATTAAGTGTTCTTCAAACAAGACACTGGTTCGTGCGTCTGTTTGGGTTGGCGGGCAAGGTGGTGATTTTTGATGAGGTTCACGCTTACGATACGTACATGAGCACTATACTCGAAAGGCTTTTACATTGGCTTGCAGAAGTGGATTGCACCATCATTCTGTTATCTGCAACACTTCCGGAGGCCAAACGAGAAGCATTCGTCAAAGCTTATTCCGGACGGAACGAATGTGAACACAAGCGCTATCCACGAATCACCCTGGCCAAACCACGTCGATATCCAAATGACCAGGCCGCCAGTTCTCCGGTATGTGCTGAGATCCAAATAGAGAAGCCGTATTGTGTTGACTTGCACTTTTCAGAAACCGGTCTGACCGCTATTACCGAAAGTCTTAGACAGCACTTGGAACACGGTGGTTGCGCTGCCGTCATCTGTAATACGGTCAACCGCGCTATAGAAATCTATAAATACCTCAGAGACAACCTTATGGGCACCGAATGCATGCTATTCCAGGCTCGCACGCTCCGGAAGTGGCGGCAAGAACGCGAATCAGAAGTCTTGCGCAAGTTCGGCAAGGGTGCGAAGCAGCCAGATGGAACCTACGCAAACCCGGAACGTCCGATTCGTGCCGTCCTTGTTGCGACGCAGGTTATCGAACAGAGTCTTGATTTGGATTTCGATATCATGTTTTCAGAGATCGCCCCTGTCGATTTACTACTCCAGCGCTCAGGTCGTCTGCATCGTCATCGTCGTCAACGCCCGGATAATTTGGAAACGCCTCGATTCATCGTTCTCTGTGATGCTGAGTCAAACGGACTCCCTCCCCAATCTTTTGGACAGAGCATAGAGTTCGTTTACGATCGATATGTTCTTTTACGAACGTGGCTGGCCCTTCGCCAGCGAAAGAAACTCGGAGTGCCGAACGAAATCGAGGAACTGGTGGAGGCAGTGTATGGGGAGTTGACTCCATGCAGCGGCAATGAGTGGAACGCCGCCTTGGAAGAGGCGAAACAGCGCATGGAATACGACTGCAACGAATCAGCAAAGGCGGCAAGTCGGCTATTAGTAAATTCGCCTCGGTGCCCTTGTGATCTCATAGAGGAATTCAATTATCAGTTGGTCGAGGACGAGGATCCACGGGTCCATAAGACGATAAGGGCTGCGACGCGTGAGGGTGATCCTTCCATTACAGTTGTAATAGTGCCGGAGGACAAGGTCCTTGCTACCAGCCCCGACGTTTCGGATGTGCGCGAGCTACTCGACTATTCGGTAAAGTTGAGCCATCGGGGAATCTTCCGGAAATTATTTGAAAGTGGTGAGTCGCCAGAAGAATGGGCCAAAAATGCATATCTTCGCCATATTCGTTTGTTACGGTACGATGCTAATTATCACGGACGAATCGGGAATTACACGTTGACCGTGGATGAGATCCTGGGTGTTGTGATTGAAAAGGACAGAGATACCAATGGATGAATTCAATCTTATCGACGAGCCTTGGATTCCGTGCATCGACTCTCATGGTCAGCGCGTTGAACACGGCATCCGTGACACACTCCTACAGGCTCACGAATTGCGCGAGATATGTGACGATTCGCCTCTGGTCACCGTAGCAGTACACAGGCTGTTACTGGCGATATTGTACCGTGCATACGACGGCCCAAAAGATTTCAATTTGTGGAAGAACCTGTATAGTGGAGGCGCAATAAATTTTGAGAAAATAGAGGAATATTTGAAAAGATGGGATGGCCGTTTCGAACTTATTTCTAATAGCCATCCTTTTTACCAGATAACACGGTTACAAATGAATAATTCAGTACCCATCGCTCGCTTGGCAACAGAGTGTGCTAGCGGCAACAACGCAACACTTTTTGATCATTGTAGTGATTCCGAGAAGGCAAATTGGGTATCTGCTCAAGCAGCAAGATGGTTGGTTGCTTGCCAATCATTTGCATTGGGATTTGGTAAATGTGGAAATGCAGATATAAACGGTAAACTTGAAGCGTTGCCTTATTTTGCAGATGCGATCGCACTGCGAGGCATGAATGTCTGGCTTCAGGGCAAGACGCTGTTCGATACATTGATGATCAACCTTGTTCCCACTGGAGAAGTATCATTGCCGCCTTGGGAACTGAGTGATCCTCATAAATATCGAGACAAGTTCCTTGGGAAAAAAAGAAAAGTGAATGCATCTTTGGGTGTCGTTGACCTTTTTACTTGGCAGAGCCGGCTTATACGTCTCCTTCCGAATGATGGTTCTTTCTCCAGAATGTATATCGCGCAAGGGCGGTCCGCCGATAAATCCCCAGGGGATCCCATGAAGGTGTATCGAGTGTCGAAAGAGGAAGGAATATCATATATATCATTGAGTAGCAGGAAGGCTGCATGGCGAGATGCACATGTGATTCTCACTATCCCAGCGGAAAAAAGCTATGAGCGAAGACCTGAATGCTTCAACCTTGTTGCTCGAGCCCATTCGACGGGATTCTTTCCTATGAAGACGCAATTCGTTGCACACGTAGTTGGGTTGGCATCTGATGTACAGAAAGCGGGAAAATTCCTGCTATGGAGACATGAGCGGATGCCTGTGCCAGCAGCATTGCTAGCTGATGACAATATGATTAATCGATTAGGAATACTGTTAGAGAACGCAGAGAATGTGGCATACGAACTAAATAGTAGAACACGCAGGATGGCAAAACTCTATCTGGCACCTGATGCAGAATATCCTGGTGCCAGGCAAGCCGACAAGGATGAGGTTGCGAGGGTGGCAAACGCAATAGACCCTCGTTCCATTTACTGGGCACGGATGGAGAAGCATTTCTTTGAACTACTGAACAATCTCTCAAATGATTGGGATTCGATAAGCGGTGAGTGGAAACCGGACGATCAACAGGAAGCGACGAACGCGTGGCGCGAATATATAAAGGGCGAGGCCCGGCGAGCGTTGGAAGAGAGCATTCGCTCACTCGGGAGTACTGCCCGGGCTATTCAGGCAGTCGCGCGAATCCAGACTGATTTCAATAATGACGATCTCAGCCGCAAACCGCATAATTTGAAAAAAGAAAACGCGAACCCAAGGGAGGCAGCAAGAAATGAGTCTGGATGAAAAACAAAAATCGTTTATTGGATACCTCCTCAACCTAGCAAAAGAAGGTAAAGAAGATCGAGGTGCGCTGGCAGATCTGCGTAGTGGTTTAGGAAAGGAACCAGGAAAGATGGGCCGCGTTCATAAGCACGTTTCGCCGTATCTGCCCGAAAACAATTTCAACGACCGATGGTATTACCTTATCGCGACGCTCTTCGGGGCATTTCCGCAACACAAGAGCGGTATTTCCCTAGGCATGGCATTTCGTCCACTGAGGCGGAAGAGTGACAGTATGGAAGCCCGCTTTGTCGCATTGCTCAATGTGCATCAGGACAATCTGGCAGACCACCTCCGCCATGCCGTTAATTTGCTGAAAGCAAACGAGGAGTCGCTTGACTGGTTTCGGCTCTTTGAAGATCTGCTCCACTGGGATCACCCGGAAGGCCATGTCCAACTGAGGTGGGCACGCGATTATTACAGCATGGAACAGAGAAAGTAGGTCGGTTTCGTGTTCGATACGAATGGTGATCATACTTCCACTCAGCAAGGAGGAAGAAGGCAATGAATGGTTCTGGCGTTAAAATCGAACTTCATTTTATTCAGAACTTCGCTCCGTCCAACCTGAACCGTGATGACACCGGGCAGCCCAAGAGTGCCTATTTCGGCGGATTTCGGAGGGCGCGTGTATCGAGTCAATGTGGAAAGCGTGCGGCTCGAGACTGGTGGCGTGAACATGGTACAGTTACTGTCGGGGACAGGACGAAGAAACTCCAACAATTGATTGGCGATAAGCTTGCCCTAGACAAGGAATTTACTAAGAAAGTGGCTGAAGAGGAAGATCGACGAGCAGGGATTCGTAATTTCACGGATCTGTATTATTCCGTTGAAGACAATAAGAAGGCGGGGAATACAAAGGTATTAATCTTCGTCGGTCCGGATGAGGTTGATGTCTGTGCACTGCTAATCAAGGAACTCTGGGATGACTTGACTAAACAAGCAACCAAGAAAGGAAACCTCAAGCCTCAAAAGGAAATCGAGGAACGCATTAAAGCAGCTAAGGTTTCAGCTGATATCGCACTTTTCGGCCGAATGCTTGCCGAACAGCCGGGGCGCAACACTGACGGTGCCTGCCAGGTAGCCCATCCCATATCCACACACAAGGTCGATATGGAGATGGATTTTTACACCGCCGTGGATGACCTCAATCCCGATGAAGAAACAGGTGCTGGAATGATGGGTATCGTGGGATACAACAGTGCCTGTTTTTATCGCTATGCTCTCGTGGATCGGGACCAGCTTGCCCGAAATCTCGCGCGTAAAACGGATCGAAGAAACGGCAATTGGTTGCATGAAATCGAAGGCGAAGACTACGAGATAGCAGATACTGTGATAAAGGCTTTCCTCGAAGCGATGGTTTACGCTATCCCAACCGGAAAACAAAACTCCTTCGCTGCCCAGAATCTTCCCTCTTTCGGGCTGTTCGTTAGGCGACAAGGTGGTGTTCCCATTTCCCTCGCCAATGCTTTCGTCAAGCCTGTTCGTCCTACAAAACATGATGATGATCTAGTCGGTTTGTCGGTGGCTGCCTTGGCTGAGCATTGGGAAGCGACGAAAAAGGTCTATGGCGATCAAGGTATTCAGATGACCGCATGCTTTCACATGAAACAGGAAGGTCGGCTCGGCGAACTCAAAAACTCTGATAAGGGAAGCGTAGAGAAGGCGATAAAGGCAATCATGGAGGTGGGGAAGATTAAATGAGCAAGCCACACACCCTTCTCTTGCGTTTAGAAGGACCCATGCAGTCGTGGGGATACCGCAGCCGTTTCGATTACCGTGATACGGCCTTGGAGCCGACTCGAAGCGGTGTGCTCGGCCTGATCTGCGCGGCCATGGGAATTTCACGCGGGGAAGATATCTCGAGGTTCGACGCGATTCGAATGGGTGTTCGTATAGACATGGAGGGAAGGCAAGAGCGCGACTACCACACAGCTCAGGATGTCATCAAGGCGAATGGGAGCGGAGTGGCGACTGTCGTGTCCAAGCGAGACTACTTGGCCAATGCGTCTTTCACCGTAGGACTGGAATCGGATAACATAGTATTGCTTGAGGAGATCGCTAAAGCGCTGTGCGATCCGGCTTGGATTTTGTATCTGGGCCGCAAGGCTTTTCCATTGGCCGTTCCACCACTTTGTTCAACAGATTGCCTACAGATTGGTACATTGGAGGAACATCTTCTTTCGGAGCAATCCAGCAAACGTGTTGTACTGGAAACACCTGACGGTGAAAGAACACAGCACGATTGGCCACTTTGCTACGGTAGACGACAGTTCAAACCTCGTTCTATGACAACTTGTTTCGGGGTAGAAGGAGAGCCGAAATGAGCGCGGTGCCTCTTGAATCATTATATCTCTCTCGACTTATCCTTAACCCATGCTCCCGGCAGGTCGTAGGTGAAATCTCACACCCATATGAAATGCACCGTACGCTGATGCGTGCTTTCCCTGGATTAACGGACAACAAACATACTAAAGCGCGCGATGAGTTCTGTGTCCTATTTCGTGCGGAGGTTGACGATCAGCGAGGTACGGTTAAGGTTTATGTTCAATCACGCATAGAACCGAACTGGTCTTTTCTTGATAGGCTGAATGATTATCTGTGCATCGATGCAGATCTGCCAAAATATGAATGCAAAGACATCATGCCGTTGTACCGAAGGATAGGAAACGGGCAAATCCTCTCTTTTCGTTTGCGAGCCAATCCTACTAAACGTATCGGGAAGCACGGCGACGCGATGAGGGGTAAACGTGTCGAACTGAGACGTGAAGAGGAACAAATCGAATGGTTGATTCGCAAAGGACAAGTGAGGGGGAAAGGTTTGTTTGGGGGCTTCAATCTTCTCATGAAGAAATCAAAGGATGTGAATGGCGAGCATCTGGTCCCGAACATTAATGTTTGCTTCGAAGGAAAACAGCAGGACAAAAAGAAGGATATGGCGCGAGGGCATACGACAACGCACTTATCCATTCTATTTGATGGTTACTTGCGGGTTACGGACAAGGATTCCTTCCTGAAAACGATCGTTTATGGAATAGGCGCCGGAAAGGCCTTTGGATTCGGGCTTCTCTCCGTCGCGTCTGTTTCTGCGGCTCAGGTCCGGAGAGAATGACTTGAGGATCAAGGATCTGCACGTTCTGCCTAAGTTCAGCGACGGTTGGAGTTATCTTTATGTAGAGCACTGCCGCATTGATCAGGAAGCTCAAGCGATAGCAATCCATGACGAAACCGGTAAAGTGCCTGTCCCCTGCGCCAAACTGGCTCTGCTCATGTTGGGCCCGGGTGTGTCAATTACTCATGCGGCTATCTCAGTCCTCGCGGATCATGGATGTCTCGTTGTCTGGTGCGGTGAGGAGGGAGTACGGTTCTATGCTTCGGGTATGGGGGAGACGCGAAGTGCAGTGAATTTTCTGCATCAGGCTCGGATGTGGGCGCACGAGAAACTCCGAATGAAAGTCATTCGGCGTTTTTACCAGCTACGGTTTGCCGAGGAACTAGATCCGGAATTAACTCTCAGACAAATCCGTGGGATGGAAGGGGTGCGAGTGCGGGAAACCTATGCAAGAGCTTCTCGTGAAACAGGTGTTCCCTGGACTGGACGAAGTTACCACAGGGGAAATTGGAGTGATGCGAATCCTGTGAACCGGGCGTTATCAGCTGCGAACTCGTGCCTGTACGGTATCTGTCATGCAGCAATTGTATCGGCTGGATTCTCGCCGGCACTTGGTTTTATTCATACAGGAAAGATGCTGTCGTTCGTGTATGACGTAGCCGATCTTTATAAAACAGAGGTAACAATCCCCGTGGCATTCCAGGCTGCCGCGGCAGAAACAGATAGTTTGGAACGTCAGGTACGTATGACATGCCGAGATCAATTTGTAGCAACACGAATTCTGAAGAGGATTATTCCAGATATCAAGACGGTCTTGATGGTGCACAAGAAAGATGTTTCTTGTGACAGTGTGCTTTTCGACCAAGACGCTGCTGCCCCTGGTGCATTGTGGGATCCTGAAGAGGGGGAAGTGGAGGGCGGGCGTATCCATCCACTGGGAACTTATGAAGCGGGGGAAGATTGTGGTTATCATGATTCTTGAACGTGTTACGCCGGGGTTGCGGGGGGAGTTGACACGGTGGTTTCTGGAGCCGAAGGCTGGAGTTTTCGTTGGACGTATTTCTGCCATGGTTCGTGATAAGCTCTGGGATAAAGCATGCAGACGGGCTAGAGATGGCGGTTGTTTAATGATTCATGCGAGCGACAATGAACAGGGATTTCGGATTCGAAGTTGGGGGAAAACGGCACGGGCGATCAAAGACTTCGAGGGGCTATTTCTCGTCCGAGTGTAGTAAAATCAACAATATATTAAGTATTGTCCCCACGCGCGTGGGGGTGAACCGAAGACACCCCAACCGGAAGGAGCGAGAGATGAATTGTCCCCACGCGCGTGGGGGTGAACCGTTGACGCTCGCCACGGCGGCGGTTGAGACTACATTGTCCCCACGCGCGTGGGGGTGAA
>JAFGEZ010000046.1 GCA_016931295.1 Candidatus Krumholzibacteriota bacterium | reverse complement strand
TCGTCGAGCAGCAGGTCGCCGTTGACGTAGATGTCGACGGCGGCCGCGCCGGGATCGGCCGCGTTGTGGATCACCTGCAGCCGGGCCGTGGTGGGCGCCGGCGGCTCCGGGAGCGTGCCGTAGAACCTTACGTTGCCGCGGATCTCTCCGGCGGCGTAGTCGCCGATACCGGTGTTGTCCTCGCCGACCCCGTCATTCGTATGCACGTTGATGTAGGCCTCACCGTTCGCGAGGGCGTCGATCAGCTCGGAAAGCGGCCGGCCGGCAAGCGGGCCGGTGAGGTCGGCGGCGGTGACGACGCCGCTCTTGGCGACGTACTTCTGCCAGCCGCCTCCGGGGGCCATCGGCCCGTACAGGGTCGCCACGACGGGACCGTTTTCGCCCGGCGCGCCCAGGTGGATGTGGGCGGCGACGAGGTTCTTGATCCAGTAGAGGTTCAACCGGTAGTCGAGCCCCTCGTACAGGTCGTCCACGCGCGCGAGGAAGATCCCCTTCGCGATCGTGTAATGGGAGGGCACCGCCTGGTTGCCGGTCAGGTAGGCGTAGAAGAGATGGAAGGGGGAATCGTCGGCGCCCAGCATCGCCCTGTCGCCGCCTGCGGCGGGGGCGAGCCCGTCGGCCGAGGGAACGGTCTCGAGCCGCTCGGCCCATTCCTGCTCGTACGCCATGATGTCGGTGTCGAAGTCCGGGGGAAGCAGGCGTTCCAGCTCGGCCCGGCTCGGCATCAGTTCATTTGTCTTTCCGTCCCGATCGAGTCCCGTCTGGGCGACGGCCGTCTGCAACGGCTGCATCGCCAGCACGAGGACAAGAGCGAGTAACACGATTGATCGTTTTCCCATGTCACCCTCCAGAGTGAATAAGGATTAAATAGTACCTGATTGCCTGAAATACTAGAACTCGCAATCGGTACGGCGGATTGACATTGTGAAACTAATTTATAACCGCTATCAATTAGTATTTATTATAGTATGGGGTGTATCCTCCATGCAAGGAGAAATTGCCGTGCGCCGATTCCATGTATTTAGTGAGCCGCGTATATTGTAAGTATATCGCGAATTCCCGGACGGGCCAGTGCCGATCCTTGATTCGTCGCCGGCAGGGTGGAAATCCCTGCCCGAATTGAAAAAAAGCGGGAGGGGAATCGCCGTCCCTCCCGCTTCGCACGTTCGTCTTCGCGCGTCGCCGCCTCTCACCCGGTTCGCTCGACGCGCTCCTCGTAGACGACGCCGCGCTCGGCGAGCCCCCTGAGCAGGTAATCCACGCACTGGTGGTCGCGCCCGACGTACTCGGGTGGCGAAACGCCCGCACGGTCCCAGAGGCCGTCGGCGATCATCCGCGCGGCGACGGTCGCCGTGTAGCCGGTCGTCCGGGCCATCGAGTGGACGCCGGTCGTCTCGTTCTTGCGGTCGAAGAGATCCCACGTGTAGCGGGTCCCGACCCCGTCCTTCAGCCCCTCCACGATGACGCGCATCACGGTGATGTCCGCCTCGTTCCCCTGCAGTTCCCACATGGGGAAGAGGAGGCGCGCCGTCAGGTCGATCGGCCGCACCGTCACGCCGCCCGCCTCGACGGGCTCCTCCGAGAAGAAGCCGCTCTCGCGCAGCACCCGCATCTTGTCGATGTGGCCGGGGTAGCGCAGGGTCTTCTCCTTGAGGTTGGGGGCGTTGATCGTCTCGGCGAGGGTGCGGAGGCCATCGGTGTTGAAGGCCTCGAGCGTGCCGACGACGGGAAAGTCGATCAGTTCGGGGTCGGAGAGGGCCGGGCGGGTGACGAGATGGCCGTTCTCCACGTAGCGGGCCGGGCGGGTATATTCCTCGATCACGTCGATGGGGGAGAAGACCGCCTTGTACCCCCACGGCCAGGTGCGCACCTCGGGGAGGCCGCCAACGTAGGTGAGGGCCGAGCGGGTCTCGTCGAGGAGGGAATCGGCGTAGCCGGTGAGCACGTTGCTCATTCCCGGGGCGACGCCGCAGTCGACGATCGCGACGACGCCGCGCCTGCGGGCCTGCTCCTCGAGCGAGAAGGGGCTCTCGGGAAAGAAGGCGATGTCGACGACGTTCCGTTCGGCGGCGATGATCGCCTCGAGGGTGCGGTAACCCATGAAGCCGGGGACGGCGTTGACGGCCATGTCGTAGCCGCGCACGAGGGCGGTGACCGCCTTCGGGTCGGAGAGGTCCTTCTCGATGCGCGCGATGCGCTGATCGCCGGCGAGGCGCTCGAGCGCCCCTGCGCTCGCATCCGCCGCCGTCACCTCGAACCGTTCGTCGTCGGCGAGATCGCGGGCCATCGGGCCGCCGACCAGCCCCGCCCCGAGTACGATGATCTTCATTCCGTTGCTCCTTTCGACCGTTGCTGGTATAGTATGGCCGCCTCGCCACAAGTCAAGAGAGAACGCCGGCGGCGCAGCGAAAGGAACGGCCATGGCACCGAGGGCGGATGCGCTCATCGAGCGCGGTATGATCGACCTGCCCGTCATCGGGTTCTACGACGCCCCCGACGCGGCGGCCTTCGCGCCGACCGTCACGCCCGGCACGAGGCGGCACGCCTGCCTCTTCGCCTTCTTCGACCATTGGAAACGGGGAGAGACGCTGCACCTCACCGCGGCGGACCACGGTTGCGGCGGATGCGGACGCGCCCTCTTCGGCGTGGAGGAGCGCTCGCGCGAGGAGCTCCTCTCCTTCCTCGTCGACACGGAGGGGCTCAAGGCCTCGCGCGCGCTGATGGAGCGCTGGCTCTCCTCCCATCGCGCCTGGGCGCCGGAGCACGGCAACGTCTTCATCGGACCGCTGCGCGACGACATGTACGACCGCCTCGTGACGGCGACCTTCCTCGTCGATCCCGACCGGTTGGCCCTTCTCGTCTACGCGGTCCACTACGAGAGCACGCCAGAGGAGAATCCCGTGATGACCGCGCCCTTCGGTTCGGGGTGCATGCAGTTCGTCGGTCTTTTCGAGGATCTCGATGCGCCGAAGGCGATGATCGGCGCCACGGACGTCGCGATGCGGCGGTTCCTGCCGCCGGAGATCCTCGCCGTCACCGTGACGAAACCGATGTACGAGCGGCTCTGCCGCATCGACGAGAAGAGTTTCCTCTACAAGCCCTTCTGGAAGAACCTCATGGCGGCGCGCGCCGGCGCGCCGGGAAAGTGAGTCGACGATGAAGATCATCCGTTTCGTTTTTCTCGCCCTGATTTTTCTCGCCCTCGCCGTTCCCGCGGACGCCGGGGACGCGGATTCGCTCGTCGCGAGGGCGACCGAGCTCTACCGCCAGAAAAACTACGCCGCGGCGGCCGCGACCATCGAGCGGGCGATCGCCGCCGGCGCCTCGCGGGCCGTCGATTTCTACAACGCCGGATGCTTCAGCGCCCTCGCCGGCGACGCCGACGCCGCCTTCGCCCACCTCGGGAAGGCGATCGCCGCCGGATTCCTCAACGACGACCAGATGTTCCACTGGGACACGGACCTCGAATCGCTCCGCGACGATCCGCGGTGGGAGGAATTGCAATCGACGATGGCCGCGAAGATCGAGGAGGCCAACGCGGCGCTGCCCGTGACGCACGTATTTCTCGAGGAGATCGTCCTGCCTGCGCCGCGCCACGAAGGGCCGATGAGCCTCGAGGAGACCCTGCTCAAGCGGCGCTCGCGCCGCGCGTTCGACGAGCGGCCGCTCACCCTCGCCGACGTATCGCAGCTCCTCTGGGCGACCTACGGGGTCACCTTCCACCGCGAGGGGATGCCGGCCTTCCTGCGCGGCGGGCTCAAGACGGCCCCGTCGGCCGGCGCGCGCTACCCCCTCGAGATCTACCTCGTCGCGGGGAACGTCACTGGCCTCATGCCCGGCGTCTATCTCTACCTGCCCGAGGGGCACCGCATCGCGCGGCTCGCCGACGGGGACGTCCGCGAGGCCCTCACCGCGGCCTCGTGGGACCAGCGCTTCGTCGCCCAGGCGGCCGTCTCGATCGTGATGAGCGCCGTCTACGAACGCACCACCGCGCGGTACGGCCAGCGGGGGCGCGACCGCTACGTCTGCATGGATCTCGGGCACGCCGGGCAGAACGTCTACCTGCAGGCGGAGGCGATGGGGATGGGGACCTGCGCGATCGGCGCGTTCACCGATCTGGACATCAAACGGGTCGTGGGGATGACGCGCGAGGAGGAGCCCCTCTACGTCATGCCGGTCGGCTACCCCGCCGAGTAGCGGCGTCAGGAAGCTTCTTCGCCGGGAAACCGGGAGCGGGTCGCCGCGGAAGCATCATCAGCAGCCGCCGACCGCAAGGCCAGCGCGGGGAGGACCATGAACAGCGGGATCGCACTGCTCGCGGCGACCGCCGCATCGGTCGGCGTCATCCACACCATCCTCGGGCCCGATCACTACCTTCCATTCGTCATGATGGCGAAGGCGCGCCGGTGGCCGCTCGCGAGGACGCTCGCCGTGACGGCACTCTGCGGCGTCGGTCACGTCGCCTCGTCGATCCTGATCGGCGGCGCCGGGATCGCCCTCGGACTCTCGCTCGCCCGCATCGAGGCCCTCGAGAGCTTCCGCGGCGATCTCGCCGCGTGGGCGCTCGTCGCCTTCGGCCTCGTCTACACGGTCTGGGGGATCAGGCGCGCCGTGAGGAACCGGCCGCACACACACCTCCACCTGCACGCCGACGGCGCGCCGCACGTCCACGAGCACCGGCACGTCGGCGGGCACGCGCACCCGCACGAGGCGGCGGGCGGGAGTTTGACGCCGTGGGCCCTCTTCGTCGTCTTCGTCCTCGGGCCCTGCGAGCCGCTGATCCCGATCCTCATGTACCCGGCGGCCCGGGAGAGCCGCGCGGGGCTCGTCATCGTGAGCGCCGTCTTCGCAGCGGCGACGATCCTCACGATGACGGCGATCGTCGCCGTGGCGGCGACGGGCGTCCGGTTCGTGCCGCTCGGGCGCCTCGAACGCTTTTCGCACGCGATGGCGGGGGGAATCATCCTGCTGAGCGGACTGGGGATCCGGTTCCTCGGCCTGTGACGCCGCGGCGGCGGGGGAGTGAGCGCATGCCGACGAGACGAAGGTTCCTGCGCACGCTTCTCGCCGCGGCCGTCGCGGCCGCCGCCGGAGAGAAGAACGCCATCGGCTCGCTCGCGGAAGAGAGCGGCATCCGCGTGGGCGGCGGCGCCGCCGGGGGAGAGGATGCCGTGGACGACGCGTCCGACACGACCGACTTCGAGCCCGCCTACCTCGCCCTCCACCGGTCGGGAGAGCTCCGCCACCGCGGCGAACGGCTTTACGCCTCGCTGTCCTCGTGCGAGCTCTGTCCCCGCCGCTGCCGCGTCGACCGCCTCGCCGGCGAGCGGGGTTTCTGCGGCGCGACGGCCGATCTCGTCGTCTTCTCGGCGCATCCGCACTTCGGCGAGGAGACGCCACTCGTCGGGACGGGCGGCTCCGGGACGGTCTTCTTCTCCTACTGCGGCCTGCGCTGCGTCTTCTGCTTCAACCACGAGATCTCCTGGGAAGGGGAGGGGACGACGCGTCGGATCGAGGATCTCGCGTCGATGATGCTCGGCCTCGAGGGCCGGGGCTGCCACAACATCAACACCGTCACTCCCACGCACTACCTGCCGCACATCCTCCTCGCCCTCGATCTCGCCGCGGGAAAGGGGCTGCGCCTGCCCGTCGTCTACAACACATGCGGCTGGGAACGGATGGAGATCCTCGCGGAACTCGACGGCGTCGTCGACGTCTACCTCCCCGACTACAAGTACGCCGACGCGTCGGCGGCAGAGCGCTTCTCATCGGGCGCGCGGTCGTACCCGGCGGTCACGCAGCGGGCGCTCGTCGAGATGGACCGACAGGTCGGCGTGGCCCGGCCGGACACCGACGGGCTGATCCGCCGCGGCCTCATGATCCGGCACCTCGTCATGCCGAACGACGCCGCCGCCACGGAGCGGGCGATCAAATGGATCGCGGCGAACCTGCCGGGAAACACGCGGCTCAATCTCATGTCGCAGTACCGACCCGCGCACCGCGCGAACGAGTACCCGGAGATCGACCGGCCGCTCACCCGCGCCGAGTACGCGCGCGCCGTGCGGGCGGCTCGGGATGCGGGACTCGCGAACGTGGATATACAGGGTTATTGACGCCCGCCGCGGCGCGGGATCGTTCAGGATGCGGGGGGGTGTGTGGCCGGCCCCGGCCCCGGCGCACGGCGGATCTCGCTCAATTGCGAGAGGACGATCCCGGCGAGCATCGCCGCGCAGCCGACGAGTCCGCGCGGCGGGATCGATTCGCCGAGTAGGAGCCAGCCGCCGAATGCGGCGAAGACCGCCTCCATCCCGAGGATGATAGCCGCATGCGCGGGGCGGGCCCGTCGCTGCGCGACGACCTGGAGCGTGTAGGCGACGCCCACGGACAGCGCGCCCCCGTAGAGGATCGCCGGGGCGGCGGCGAGGAGGCCGCCGGCGTCGACCGGCTCGCGGGCGAGCGCCACGGCGAGGCTCGCCAGGCCGACGAAGGCGAACTGGGTCATCGCCAGCTCGATCGGCCGGCTCCGCGGCGAGGCCCAGCCGATGACGAGGACGTGGAAGGCGAAGCAGAGGGCGCTGGCGAAAACGAGCGCGTCGCCTGGAGACATCCGCAGTCCGCCGCGCACGCTGAGCAGGTACATCCCCGCCGCGGCGAGGAGCGCGCCCGCCCATGTTCCCCCTCCGGGGCGGTGGCCGGCGAAGAGCCCGAGCAGGGGGACGAACACGACGTAGAGCCCCGTGATGAATCCGGCGTTCCCCGCCGTCGTCGAGACGATGCCGACCTGCTGGAGCGAGGCGCCGCAGAAGAGTATCGCGCCGGCGAGGATGCCGGCAGGCGCGGCGCGGGCCGCGGTCCACCTCGCGCGCCGCGGGCCGCCCGCCGCGGGCGCGGCGGTGCCGCCGTGGTAGGCGGGCATCGCGCGGTCGGCGGGGACGACCGCCGTCTCCGCTCCGGCGCCGCGGATCGCCGCCTCGCGGCGGCGGATGACGACGGCGATCGGCAAGAGGACGAGCGCGCCGAGCAGGAACCGGATCCCGTTGAAGAGAAAGGGACCCGTGTAACGCATCCCCACGCGCTGCGCGACGAAGGCGAAGCCCCAGATCGCGGCGGCGAGGAGGAGGAGCGATTCGGATTCGAAACGTCTGCGTTCCATCGTGACGCCGAGGATAAACCCCGGCCTGGCCGGCGGTCAACGCATCATGACGGACGCCCTCCCGCGCGGGATGAGGGGCATGTGTTTTCACTTGACGCCCCGTCGCCGCCCGCCTATTATATAGATGATCGATATATAGAATACAGATATATCGTATTCAGATACATGAAAGGCCCCGATGGCAGACGATTTCGAGATACAGCACCTGCCGAAACTGTGCAACGAGGCCCTCATCCTCGCCGTCCTCGCGGGGGGAGCGCGGCACGGCTACCAGCTCGCCCTCGAGATCGAGGAGCGGAGCGGCGGTTTCTTCCGCTTCAATCACGGCACCCTCTACCCGATCCTCCACAAGCTCGAGAAGGAGGGGCTGATCAGGGGCCGTTGGCTGGGCGACGGCGGCACGCGCAAGCGCCGGCAGTACGAACTGACGAGCAAGGGTCGGCGCCGCGCCGCGGAGCTGATGCGGTCGTGGCGCGAGTTCCATTCACGGTTCTTCGACATCACGGAGGCGAGCGAGACATGAATCCGTTCACCGGGCATCTCCGGTCCGTCTACGAACGGCTCGATCTGCCGCCCGAAGCCAGGGCGCGCATCATTCTCGAGATCTCGGCAGACATGGAGGATTTTTTCCGGGCCTGCATCGAGCGGGGAATGGATACCGCCGAGGCGAAGCGCCGCACCCTCGAGATCTTCGATCTTTCCGACGAGAGCCTCGCCGAGCTCGTCGACATCCACCGCTCCTTTCTGCAGCGCATCGTCGAGCGCCTCTCACCGGCGGTCCTCGGGCGCTGGGAGAAGACGGTGCTGGCGCTCGTCGTCGTGTTCATCGCACTGTTCGCGGGGCGGGCCGCCCTGACTGAAGGTTTCCTCCGCGAGGCCAACCGGTTCGTCCGGCCGGTCCTCGCCGCCGACGCGGCGGCCGCGGTCGCCGCGCTTTTCGCGGCCTGGCGCCTCTTCGCGCGGCCGGGAGGCGATCTCCGGCGCCTGCGGCGCGGACTCGCCGCGGTGCCCGTTCTCGGGGGAGTCGCCCTCGCCGCTTCGATCTACGGCACGGCCTGGGAACTGTGCCTCGCCCTCGACCGCTCGACGGCCGAGACGGGCAAGAGCCTCCTCTTCCTCGTCGAGTGGCTGCTCGGCGGATCGGCGACCTTGATCGCCGGGCACCTATCGGCCGTTCTCGCGGCCATCGCGTGGTTCGCCCTCGAGAGCCGCGCGAGGCGGATCGAACGGGCCGAGGCCGACGCGCTCGTCGGCGCGGCCCATGGAAACGAACCGACACGGTAAACGACACGCGAAAGGATGGAGATGCCTCTCTTTTTCAGACAGATGGGACCCTTCGGATACCTGATGATCGTCATCACGATCGCCAACATCGTTCTCGTCCTGCGCAAGGCCGTCCTGATCGCCGGCGGCACGCGTGACCGCGCGCGCCTCGAATCGGGGCTCGACGCGATCCTCTTCTGGGGGATCATCGCACAGGTGCTCGGCGTTCTCGGGCAGCTCACAGGCGTCTACAACGCGTTGCACGCCATCATCAGGGCGACGGAGATCTCGCCGGACGTGGTCATGACGGGATTCAGGGAATCCTTCACGACGACCCTCTACGGATTGTGGGTATGCGTTCTCTCGGCGGTCGCCTGGTTCGTTCTGCGTTCGATCGTCAGGCGGCGTCTCGCCTCCGGCGAGTAGCCGCGCGCACGCGCTGCGCCGCCCTATTGCACCTCCGGGCCCCGGCCATGCTGCCGGGGCCCGGATAATCATTCCCGATTGACATCTTCCCCCGATTCGGCGATAGAATCGTTCCCGATCGCATCGATCGATGCGTTCGCTGCACATTCCATCGTCGGGAGGATGCGATGTCCATGGAACAGATAACCGAGCAACTCGTTCCCTTCGTCACGACGTACGGGCTGAAGATCATCGGCGCGATCCTGATACTGATCGTCGGACGGATCGCCGCCGGACTCCTGCGGGGCGGCATCAGGAAGCTGCTCGTCAAGGCGAAAACCGACCCGGCGATCGTCGGTTTCGTCGGCACGCTCGTCTACTTGCTCGTGATCGCTTTCACCATCATCGCCGCGCTCTCCAAGTTCGGCGTGGAGACGGCCTCCTTCGTGGCGATCCTCGGCGCCGCGGGCTTCGCCGTCGGTTTCGCCCTGCAGGGCTCGCTGGCCAATTTCGCCGCCGGCGTCCTCATCCTCGTCTTCCGGCCCTACCGGGTCGGCGACTACATCGAGGCGGGAGGGGTCGCAGGGACGGTCAAAGATGTCCGGCTCTTCAACACCGTGCTCGCAACGCCGGACAACGTGAAGATCCTCGTGCCGAACGGCAAGATCAACGGCGACATCATCAAGAACTACACCGCGTTCGACACGCGCCGCGTCGATTTCGTTTTCGGGATCGCCTACGGCGCGTCGATCCAGGCGGCGACGGATACGATCCTCTCGGTGATGAAGGGGGACGGGCGCGTTCTCGGCGATCCGGTGCCGATGGTCGCCGTCACCGAGCTGGCCGATTCGAGCGTCAACCTCGTGTCCCGCTGCTGGGCGAAGAAGGAGGACTACTGGGACGTCAGGTTCGACGTGATGCGGAAGGTCAAGGAGGAACTCGACCTCGCCGGGATCGAGATCCCCTTCCCGCAGACCGTCGTGCACATGGCGAAGGAGGCGGGCGTCTCCTAGAAACGGGCGAATCCACGCGAAACGGCGCCGCCGCGAAGCCGTCGGAACGGACTCGCGGCGGCGTTTTCGTTTCGGATCAGACAGAAAGGGGGGCGTCGGCGGGCGGATTGACGACCGCATGGGGGATGCGATCCGGCTGCCGGTGCCCGCACGGGACGCCCCCTCCGGCCTGGACCATGGAATGGCGGGACCGCTGTACCGGTCTCTCGTCCGGACCGGGATTCCACATCCCTAGTATATCCCGTTCGCGGAGATCCGCCAGAGGGGTATCGCGCCGACGCCGCGTCGCCGGGGCCGGAAGACCCTCGCGGAACAATCGAAGATATGGTACAGTCGATCCATGGACGAACGCGAGATCAGGAACGAGGTGGCCGCATTCATGCGGCGGCTCTACGACCGCGGGCTCACCACCTGTTCAGGGGGGAACGTGAGCGCCCGTCTCGGCGATCGCGTCTTCGTGACCCCCTCCGGCCTCGACAAGGGGCGTCTCTCCGGGGACGAGGTGGCCGCGGTCGGTCCGGACGGACGGTTGATTGCCGGCGGACCCGCGCCGAGCATGGAGACGGGGCTGCACCTCGCCGTCTACCGCTCGCGGCCGGACGCGTCGGCGATCGTCCATGCCCACCCGCCCGTCGCCACCAGCTTCACCGCCTCGAGACGGCGGATCGACTGTTGCCTCGTCGGCGAGACCCGGGCGATCGTCGGCGAGCCCGTCACGGCGCCCTACGCCCTCATGGGGAGCGAGGAACTCGCCGAGGCGGTCGCCGAGGCCGCCGTCCGAGGCGACGTCGTCCTCATGGCGAACCACGGCGTCCTCGCCGTCGGACAAACGCTGCTCGAGGCCTTCGACCGTGTCGAGGTGCTCGAGGTGGCGGCCCGGATGACGGTGATCGCCGGGTTGATCGGCGATTCGCGGCCCCTCGGCGATCGGGAGGTCGCCGGAATCGACGCGCTCTTCGGAAGAGCAACCCCCGACGAAAGGACGAACCGATGAAACGGACGATCGTGATCCTCGCCGCCGTGATTCTCGTCCTGGCGGCCGCCTGTCCCGCCGGGGCGGAGACGGGATTCTTCCTGCGGGCCTCGTACGGCGCCGGGCACCCCACGCTCGGCGAGTGGAAGGATTTCTGGGATGATGTCGACGACGACGGCTTCTACGAGCAGCCGACCTTCGGCCAGTATCTCGGGATGGAATTCGGCTGGTCTTTCAGCGACCACCACGCCGTCGTCTTGTCCGTGGAGCACATCGGCGTCGAGCCGGTCTTCTTCTCGTCTCTCGTTCTCTACGACCTCTCCGACATCATCGGCGAGGCATCGTGGGCCATCTCCTGGGACATCTCGACGATACCGATCGGGCTCTCGTACGAGTTCCGCCCGGCCGTCGATCTCTCCTGCGTGCGTCCCTTCCTCGGCGTCGGGGGCGCGCTCTACCTGAGCGAGGTAGCCGTCGAGGTGCACGAGGTCACGAACACGGGCGACTGGCCGATTCCCTCGGGCAAAAACACCCGCGACGGCACCGGCTGGGGGCTGCACGCATGGATCGGCGCCGAGGCCGACCTCTCGGATGCGGTTTTCCTGCACACGCGCGTGCGGGGGCGCTACGCCGACGGGCTCGCCTTCGACGACGAAGACGGCGATATCAAGGTTGAGTTCACCGGCGTCGATTTCAATCTCGGCATCGGGGTGCGGTTCTAGGAATGACTGACGGACGACGCTTCCGCCGCGGCAGCGCCGCGTGAGGGGCGCACCGTCCGCGACGGGGGCGCCGGATGACGGCTATCGAGAGGGCGACACTGATAGACGGTCCGGTGGGGCGGACGCTCGCGCGTCTCACCGGGCCGATGATCCTCGGCATCGTGGCGATGATCGCCTTCAATCTCACGGACACCTTCTTCGTCAGCCGGCTCGGCACGCTTCCGCTCGCGGCGCTCTCCTTCACCATGCCCGTCGTGTACGCGATCAACCACATCATCATGGGCATCGGGATCGGGGCCTCTGCGGCCGTCTCGCGCGCCGTGGGAAGCGGCGACATCGAGGAGGCGCGGCGGCTGACGATGGCGAGCCTCTCGCTGGCCCTCGTCTTCACCGCCGTCTTCGTCGTCACCGGCTTCCTCTTTTCCGGTTCCCTCTTCCAACTGCTCGGCGCCGACGCGGTCACGATGCCGCTGATCGACCGGTACATGCGCATCTGGTTCGCCGGCGTCCTCTTCCTCGTCTTCCCGATGGTGGGAAACAACATCATCCGCGCGCTCGGCGACACGAAGATACCCGCGGCGATCATGGTGATCGCGGTCGTGCTCAACATCATCCTCGATCCGCTCCTTATCTTCGGTATCGGGCCCTTTCCACGGATGGAACTGGCCGGGGCGGCGCTCACCACCGTCCTCTCCCGGTCGGTGACGATGGCGGTGGCGATCCTCGTTTTGTGGCGCCGCTACCGGATGATCACCTTCCGCGGACTCGATCCCGGGCGACTTCTCTGCTGCTGGAGATCGATCCTCTTCGTCGGCCTCCCCGCGGCGGCCACCAAGGCGATCATCCCCGCCGCGCTCGGCGTGATCACCCGCGTGATCGCCCGGTTCGGGCCGGCGGCCGTCGCCGGGTACGGCGTGGCGATGCGCGTCGAATTCTTCGCGCTCGCCGTCGTCATGGCCCTCTCCTCGGTCATCGGCCCCTTCGTCGGGCAGAACTGGGGCGCGGGGCGGCGCGACCGCGCGGAACGGAGCATCTTTCTCTCGACGCGGTTCGCCCTGGCGTGGGGGCTCGGCATGCTCGCGCTCCTCGCCTTGCCGGCGCGGTGGATCGCCGGTATCTTCTCGGACAACCCCGCCGTCGTGGACACGATCGTCCTCTATCTCAGGATCGTGCCGCTCTGCTACGGGCTCGAGGGAGTCTTCGTGATCGCCGGCGCCGCGCTGAACGTCATCCGGCGCCCGATACACGCGGCGGCGCTCGCTTTGGTGCAGATGTTCGCCCTCGCCGTGCCCCTCGCGCTGCTCGGGCGCCGTCTTCTCGGCGTCGGCGGGATATTCGGCGGGATCACGGCGGCCTATCTCCTCGCCGGGCTCGTCGCCTGGCTCGTTCTGCGGCGGTCGCTCGACCAGGTGTCGTGGGACCGGCCGCCGCGCGGGCAGATGGAAATCGCCGACATGGAGGCACCATGAGACGACACGAACAGGAGATCGCGGATCACGACGCCCTCGAGGCGGTCATCGCCGCGGCGCAGGTCTGCCGGCTCGCCGTCGCCGATGGCGAGACGCCGTGCATCGTCCCGCTCTGCTTCGGGTACGAGGCGGAACGGCTCTACTTCCACTCGGCGCCCGCGGGGCGCAAGATCGATCTGCTCAAAAGCGCCGGCCGGGCCGCCTTCGAGGTGGAGACCGACGTCAAGTTCACCGGGGAGGGGGCGGCCTGCAACCGCACGATGCGCTACCGGAGCGTGATCGGCGCGGGCGCCGTCGTCTTCGTCGAGGACGAAGCGGAGAAACAGCTGGCACTCACCCTGATCTCGCGGCAGTATGGCTGCGCGGACGAGACCTTTCCGCCGGGCGTCGTCGAAAAGACGACGGTCTTCCGCCTCGACGTCGAGGAGATGACGGGGAAGAGATCGGGATGAACGTCGCGGGCATCGAGAGGATGTACGAGGGCATCGCGCCCGCCTACGAGCGGGCCAACCGACTCTTCACGCTGGGTCTCGACAAACGGTGGCGGCGGGTTGCCGCGGACACCGCCGCGGACGGCGGGGGAGAGCGGTGGGTGGATCTCTGCTGCGGCACCGGCGACCTCGCGCGCGCGCTCATCGCGGCGGCCGGGCGGAGGCGGGGAGGCGCTCCCGCTTTTCTCGCCGGGATCGATCTCTCGCGGCCGATGATCGACGAGGCGCGGCGGCGGGCGGGGACGGAACGGGCGGCGTGGATGATCGCCGAGGCCGGCGCACTTCCCCTCGCCGCGGGTTCGGTCGATCTCGTGACGATCGGATTCGCCCTGCGCAACCTCTGCACCGCCTACGGCTCGCTTTGTCCCGTCTTTGCCGAGGTGCGCCGGGTCCTCGCCCCCGGCGGGCGGCTCGTGACGGTCGAGACGAGCCGGCCGGCGTCGCGGGTCGTCGACGGGGCGATGCAACTCTACGCGCGCACCGCAGCAGCGGCCGCCGGGCGCCTCGTCAGCGGCGAGGCGGGGCCCTATCGCTACCTCGCCCGGTCGGTGGCCGACTTCCACGGTCCGGCCGCCGTCGAAGGGATGCTATTCGAGGCCGGATTCGAGACGGTGGCGTGGCGGACGCTCACGCTCGGCGTTGTCGCCGTCCACGTGGCGACGGTCGCCGGCGCCGTCCACGGAGGGGAGACGGCATGAAGCTCGGCAGGGAACTCGGACTGCTCCACGTCTTCTGCGTGGCGAGCGGCGCGATGATCTCGTCGGGACTCTTCATTCTGCCGGGGATCGCGCACGCGAAGGCCGGCCCGGCCGTCGTCATCTCCTACCTCATCGCCGGATTCCTCGCGATGACGGGGATGCTGAGCCAGGCGGAGCTCGTCTCGGCGATGCCGAAGGCGGGCGGAACCTACTTCTACGTGAAGCGCTCGATGGGCCCGGCCGTCGGCACGGTCGACGGGCTCATCACCTGGTTCTCCCTTTCGCTGAAGAGCGCCTTCGCGCTCGTCGGCATGGCCGCCTTCCTCGCGGTCGTCGCGCCCGTCGATGCGCGTCTCGCGGCGATCCTGCTCTGCGTGCTCTTCACTGCGATCAACATCGCGGGGGTCCGCGAGGCGGGGCGCGTGCAGGTGGCGCTGGTGACCGGGCTCATCGCCGTTCTCGTCTTCTACGTCGTCCGGGGCCTGCCCGCGGTCACACTCCGCAACCTCGAGCCCTTCGCGCCCCACGGCTACGCGCCGGTCGTCGCGACCGCCGGCTTCGTCTTCATCTCCTTCGGCGGCCTGCTCAAGGTGGCGAGCGTCGCCGAGGAGGTGCGCGACCCGGGCAGGACGGTGCCGTTGGCGATGTTCCTCTCGCTTCTCGTGGTGACGGCGCTCTACCTGCTCGTCGTCTTCGTGACGACCGGCGTCCTCGACGGGCGTCTGCTCGACGGCTCCCTCACGCCGATCACCGACGGCGCGCGGGCGATCATGGGGCGGGGCGGGGCGATCCTGCTGAGCATCGCGGCGATCCTCGCCTTCGTCTCCACGGCGAACGCGGGGATCCTCTCGGCGTCGCGCTACCCGCTCGCCCTCAGCCGCGACGGGCTCCTTCCCGCCGGACTCGGCCGGGTGAACGCGCGGTGGCGCACGCCGCACGTTTCGATACTGATCACCGGACTCTTCATGGCCGCCAGCCTGCTCCTCAGGCTCGACGCCCTCGTCAAGGCCGCATCGACCGTTCTCATCCTCACCTACCTCTTCTCCTGCCTCTCGATCGTCATCCTGCGCGAGAGCCGGCTGCAGAACTACCGCCCGACCTTCCGGGCCCCGCTCTACCCGTGGGTGCAGATCGTCGGGATCGCCGGATTCCTCTGGCTGCTCGCCGGGCTCGGACGGCCGGCGCTCGTCACCGCCGGCGCCGCCCTCGTGAGCGGCCTCTTCGTCTACTGGTTCTACGGGCGGATCAGGGCGGAGCGCGAATTCGCGCTCCTGCATCTCGTCGAACGGATCACGGCGAAGGAGCTGACCGCCGGCCGCGGCCTGGAAAGCGAACTCAGGGAGATCATCAGGGAACGCGACGAGATCGTGGCCGACCGTTTCGACCGCACGATCGAGGAGAGCGCCGTCCTCGATCTCGACGAGCGCCTGTCCGTGGGAGCCTTGTTCAACATCGTGGCGGAAACGATGGCCGCCCGCCTCGATCTCCCGCCCGGGGACGTTCTCGACGCCCTGCGACGCCGCGAGGAGGACAGCAGCACCGTTCTCACACCCGATCTCGCGATTCCGCACGTCGTCGTCGAGGGGGAGGGGCGGTTCGACATCATGCTCGTCCGTGCGCGCGAGGGAGTCGAGTTCTCGCCCGAGGCTCCCGCCGTCAAGGCGGTGTTCGTCCTCGCCGGGACGCGGGACGAGCGGAACTTCCACCTCCGCGCCCTCTCGGCGATCGCGCAGATCGTCCGCGATCCGCATTTCGAGGAGCGCTGGGCGGCGGCGAGGGGCGTGGAGGGGCTCCGGGACGTGATCCTTCTCGGCACGCGCAGGCGGTGAGGCGATCCCGGTTGACAGTACGAGAGGCCCGGTGGGGCCGTTCTCCGCCGGCGGCGCGGAGAACGGCCCTCCGAAGGGGTGCGCGTCAGGCGCCCGCGGGAAGATCCGAGGTGCAGAAGGGGCAGCGCGACGCCTTGATCGGCACGGTCGAGAAGCAGCGCGGGCATTCCTTCGTCGTCGGCTCCGCCGGCTGCGCTTCCTCGGTGCGCTTCAGCCTGTTGAGATTCCTGATGACGAGGAAGACGGCGAACGCGACGATCAGGAACGAGATGATCGTGTTGATGAAGACGCCGTAGTTGATCGTCACGGCCCCGGCCGTTTGGGCATCGGCGAGCGAGGCGTAGGGGCCGGCCGTCGCTCCGGCGCGGAGAACGAGGAAGAGATTCGCGAAGTCGACGTTGCCGAGCAGCAAACCGATCGGCGGCATGATGACGTCGGCGACGAGGGACTTCACGATCGTCCCGAAGGCCGCGCCGATGATGATTCCCACCGCCATGTCGACGACGTTGCCGCGCATGGCGAATTCCTTGAACTCCTTGAACATCGATTGCCTCCCCGTGCGAGTGACGATTCCGGCTAGCGTCGAAGTCCGCGGGCTGGATAGCCGTCCGGCGGCGAGCGCGTCACCGCCGTTCCGCGCGTAGCCGGACGGATCGTTCGAATGGATCTGGATACACCGCTCCGGGGAGTGTAACGGGCGAAACGATGTTTCTCAAGAACTATTCCGGAGGCACCGGGAGCCGGGAGACGGATGCGGATACGAAACCGCCAGTTGCCGAACGCGGGGGATGCCGCAATCGGGGACGCGCTCTATCCGAAGAACTCGGCGTGTATGGCGCGCACGGCCGCCGTGCGGTCCCTGCGCCGGACGAGGAAGTAGCCGGCCACCCGCGACGAGCCGGCCGAGATCATCTGGATGTTGATGCGGCGGCGTGCGACGGCGCCGAGGACGCGCGCGGCGATCCCCGGCCGCTCGAGGAGCCCCTCGCCGACGATCGCCACGAGGGCGACGTCGTCGTGCGTCTCGATCTCGTCGATGACGGCGAGACGCAGGTTGCGCACGATTCGGGCGCTTCTGGCGAGGTCCCGCCGGGAGAGGATGAAGTTGATCGACGTCTGCGACGAGACGATCGCCCGCACCGTCACCCTCGCCTCGCTCATCGCGCCGGTGACGCTGGGGAGGACCTCCCGCTTGATCCCGATCCCCGGACCGAAAAGCTTCAGTACCGCCGCGTCCTCGGTGCAGGTGACGCTCTTGATGACGTCCGTGCGGACGACGCCACGCTCGCCGATCACCGTTCGCGGCCGGCGGCTCGACGGCTCGCCGATGTCGAGGATCCGGATCGGTATCCCCTTCGCCTCGAGGGGCTCGAAGGTGAGGGGATGGAAGATCCGCGCGCCGAAATAGGAGAGCTCGGCCGCCTCGCGGTAGGAGAGCCTCGGGAGGGGGACCGCGCTCCGGACAACCCGCGGGTCGGCGCTCATGAACCCCGCCACGTCCTTCCAGAGATCGACGCTCGACGCGCCGATGCAGTGGGCGATCGCCGCCGCCGAGTAGTCGCTCCCGCCGCGGCCGAGTGTGGTGATCCGGTACTCGCGAGATATGCCGTAGAAGCCGGGCACCACGTAGCGTTCGTTGCCGCCGAGGGCGCGCCGCAGGTTCTTCGCGGAGACGCCGAGGTCGATCGTCGCGTTGCCGTACTCGCCGTCGGTGACGAGCCCGATGTCCTCGGGAAGCATCTCGCGGCACGGAATGCCGTGGTGGTTGAGGATAGAGACGACAAGCAGCGAGGAGA
This sequence comes from Candidatus Krumholzibacteriota bacterium, assembly GCA_016931295.1. Lineage (NCBI taxonomy): Bacteria > Candidatus Krumholzibacteriota > Candidatus Krumholzibacteriota bacterium. Next base: position 49,507 of record JAFGEZ010000046.1, on the reverse strand, counting down.
GCCGCTCGCCGTAGGAAAGGAGCATGTCGTCGGCGCAGTTGGGGATGTCCTCGAGGCAATGGACGCCGAGCAGGTACTTGCCGAGCTTGCGCACGCGTTCGTCCATCGCGGCGAGAACGCGTTTCCGTTCGTCGGCGTCCTCGATGTAGCCGTCGACGATCCGCTCGTGCGCGCGGTAGAGGGCGCCGAGCACCCGCTCGATCGCCGCCTCGTCCCGTTTGACCTTCTCGACTGCCTGAACGAGCTTGTCGGTCACTCCGTAGAGGGCCGAGACGACGAAGACGACGGGGGGCTCGTACCGGCGCACCGCCTTGATCACCCGCGCGATGTCCTCCGGAGTGCGGAGGTTCGATCCGCCGAACTTGACGACGCGTCGTTCCATCATATCTCCCCGTAGCAGCGCATGAACGCTTCGGCGTTCGAGACCGAGCCGCCCGCGGCTCCCTTGACGAGATTGTTCGAGAGCAGCACGAAGTGGGCGCGTTCGCCCTCGGCGTGCAGGCGTCCGGTGTAGACGGTCATGCCGGGCGGCTCGCCACAGAAGCTCATGCTCGGCCGGGGGAGATCCTCGCGATCGCACCACTCGATTGCGCGGGCCGGCATCGTCGGCAGGTCGGTCCCCGCAACGCCGGCGCCCGCCCACGCGTCGAGGATTTCCCAGCGCCGGACGGGACGGTCGAAACGCACCCAGACGGTCTCGAGGTGGCCGAACCGGACGGGAACGCGCACGCAGACGGGGCGGATCGGCGCGTCGATGCCGAGGATGAGACGCGTCTCGCGGGCGATCTTTTCCTCTTCCCCCGGGATGAAGGGGACGAGGTCGCCGGCGATGTCCATCGCCGACAGCCCCGGATAGCCCGCGCCGGAGATCGACTGGCAGGTCGCCACGTTCACCTCGGCGATCCCGAAGGGCCTGAGCGGCGCGAGGGCCGACACGAGACCGGCCGCCGCGCAGTTCGGGTTGGCCACGATGAATCCGCCGCCGGGATAGCCCTGCCGCTCGATCGAGGCGATGTCGCCGAGATTGACGTCGGGGACGATCACGGGCACGTCGGGCGCGGATCGCATCGCCGCGGCATTGGTGAAGACGCGCATCCCCCGGTCGCGGAGTGCCGGCTCGACCGTCGCGGCGATGTCGGCGGGAAGCGCGCTGAAGACGTATTCCACGCCCGCCTCCGCGAGAAGATCCGGATCGGCCCCTGCGATGGGCAGGCCGGCCGCCTCCGGCGGGAGGGGGAGGGGCAGCATCCACCGCACCTCGTCGCCGTACCGCGACCCCGTCCGCCGCCCGGATGCGGCGAGGATCGCCGTCTCGAACCAGGGATGCCCGGCGAGCAGCCGCACGAACGCCTGCCCCACGAGCCCGGTCGCGCCGAGCACCGCCGCTTTCTTCCTCTCCATGGATCCGTTCCTTTCGCGGGCGCCGGGGGAGCCCGCCCGAAGCCCCTTTTCCATACCACCGCGGCCCGCGGGCTGTCAATCGTTCTTCCCCGGGCCGTCTTCTCTGCTATACTGGAACCGTTCAGGCGACCGCGCCGCCGGAAGCGGCCCGACATCCCCGGTTCCCGCCGGGGACCCGAAGCAGGGGGGGATCGGTCATGAACCAGTACACGCATGCATGGCTTGCGTTCCGCGCGGTGCAGCGTCTCGACGAGGTAAAGCACTCGCGGACGAGCGAGGCGCATGCGCGGAGTCTCGTCTCCTGGTTCCACGGGCATCGCGACGACGTGATCCAGGGGGCCTGGTATCCCGACGAGGTGATCCACGACAACGGCACGAGCCACATCCTCAAGATCACCCCGGCCGGGGAAGCCACGAACCGGTTCAAGAGGATCCCGACGACCTGCCTCTCGTGGCGGCTCGTCAAAGACTCCCCGCGTGTGGCTGCGGACATGGCGGCGGTACCGGCGCTGGCTGGATTGAGCGTCGTTGCGCAGGGCGCGGCGACCGATCGCAGCGGCGATCGTCAGCGGACGAGGACGAGGCGGCCGGTGGCCTCGTAGACGCCGGCGCGCAGGCGGCAGAAATACACCCCGGAGGCGACCGGCCGGCCATGGTCGTCGAGGCCGTCCCACGAGACGCGGTGCCGCCCGGCGTCGCGGATCTCCGAGAAGAGCGAGCGTATCTTCCGGCCGGCGACGTCGTAGAGATCGAGCGTCACGCGCGTTCTCCCGGCGAGCTCGAAGGAGATCGCCGTCGCCGGGTTGAAGGGATTGGGGAAGGCGGGAAGCAGGTTCGTCGTCCATGTGGCGGCGGGAACGTCGTCGGCGCCGGTCGCCTGCTCTGTCGTTACCCTGATGTCGTCGACGTACCATCCCTCGAAACCGTACTGCTCGTTGGAGGCGAAGCGGAGCCGCAGTTGCACGGGACCGTGCCAGGCGGACAGGTCGAAGAAAGCCTCGATCCAGTCGAACGATCCCGACCAGCACCGCTGGTAGGGTTCGAGAAAGATCGTGTTGGCCGCGCTCGCCCGCGCGTTGTAGTTGCCGACGGGCGAAATGATGGTCCATGTCCGGCCGTCGTCGTCCGAGATCTCGACCACGCCGGCGTCCTCCGCCCAGTAGGGGTACATCGCTCCCGCCTCGGCCTCGATCCGGTGGTGGAAGGCGAGAACCGAGTTCTCGTGCAGGCAGAGGGGGGGCGAGACGAGGACGGCGTCCATCATGTTCGCGTAGGGCGCCGCCTCGGGGCCGCATTTCCAGCTCGATCCGCCGCTCCAGGAGCGCTCCGACGTGAGACGCCAGCCGTCCGTGCCGATCAGCGCCCTGTGCGTCCAGAGCGACTCGTCGTCGTTCGCATCGAGAGCGTCGCCGCAGAGCTGCACGGAGAGGGTCTCGACCCGCGCGGTGATGTTGAGGCCGGAGAGGGAGAGATAGGCGGTCACCTCGGCGAAGGGCGGCGCGTACTCGCGGACGAAGAGCTCGATCTCGCCGTCGATCACGATCGCGCCTTTCGCGGGCAGGAGGGGCGCGGTGATGGTGTTTTTGACCGCCCGCATCCACGAGTCCGGGGGAAAAGAGATCGAGATGACCGGCGAGACAACATCGTCGCTTCCGTTGTTGCGCCACAGTCCGTGCAGGCAGAGGTGTTCCCACGGTTCGATGCAGCCGTCGCCGTCGCCGTGCAGCGTGTCGCTCAGGGCCCAGTATTCGAGGAAGAGATCGGGGGCCTCGACGACGAGCGAGTACCCGCTGTCCCAGCGGCGCTCGTCCTCGCGGACGCTGATCACGAAATCGAGGCTCTGCCCGTCGTCGACGGGGCTGTTGACCGTCACGACGAATGCATCGTCGCCGATGATCGACGTCCGCGGCGGCAACTCGCCTATCGAGAAGTTACCCCGCAGAATGTCGACCTGCGGATGCGAGCAGGTGAGGATCGCCTCGGCGCCGATGAGCGATCCGGAGCCCGCGTTTTCGATGACGATGTCGAACGCGACCGTCTCGCCGTTCTCGATGATCCCGTCCCCGTCTCCGTTGCTCGCTCCCGTCGTGTCGTCGTCCACGGCGAGCCACACCACGCGCGGCAGGGGGAGGTCGCCGTTCACGATCTCCACCGTGTCGATGGCCGAATAGCAGTTCGGCGCGGTGACCGAGAGGATGGCCGTGGCCGTTGCCGCCGCCGATGGCTCGAGGAGGACGTATCCGGATGCATCGGTGAAGTTCGAGCAGCAGATCGACGGCTCCTCGCACCAGAGGGATACCCGGGCCCCCTCGACGGGGATGCCCCCCGAATGAACCTCGACGGCGAGGCCCGGCTGGTCGATGTCTATCGTCTCCATGCAGGTCACCTCGAGCGTCGCCGGCTGGTCGGTCCAGATGCGCATCGCCGGGTCGCCGAGCAAAACGAGACCGTAGAGGACGTACCGGACAGCCGCGTAGGAGATCCACGGCAGGTTGTCGAGGCGCGAGTCCTCGAGGGCGGCGCCGATCCCGACGATCCCCTCGCCGAAGACGGCGTCGAAGAACTGCCGGTCGAAGAACTGCGATACGCCGCAGGTCGTGCCGGGGGAGTCCCAGCCGAGGCGGGTGTTGCCGACGAAGGCCACCGCCCCGCCGGGAGCCGTGAGGAAGGCTTCGGCGATGCAATCCTCCGCGAGTATCGTTCCCGCCGCGTCGCGGTTGTCGAAGGCCGCCGCGTAGCACCCCTGCGAGTAGCAGACGAACGGCATCGCGGGCGGGGTGTTTCCGAGGGCCGACACGTCCGCCGAGCGCAGCTGCATCACCTCGAGGGTATTGGAGTGGCCCACGTGGTTGACGACGTTGACGCCGCTCTCGAGGAGGGGCACGACGTGGAATGCGTTCCACGGGAAGCCGAGATCGCGTTCGTAGAGCGTCCCGCATTCGAACCGGGCGGGGAGCCCCGCGTTCGTCGATCCCCATGCGTCGGAACCGTCGCGGATCTCGTCCTTGTAGTCACCGCCCCAGGTGTCGACGCCGTCGATCGACCAGAGGAGCTCGCCGAGCATGAAGGCCCGCGTGCAGGCGCCGGGATCGGGATAGTCGCTGTAGACGACGAGCTTGGCGAGCGCGTTCGAGACCTCGATCGGCGAATCGACGGGGAGCCGTCCGAGCAGGACCTCGGGAAGGAAGTCCTCCTCTCCCGGTTCGCCCCAGTACGCGTCGCCGTCGGCGTTCCAGTCGCCGTCGAGCCCCGCGTAGTAGAGGTCGCAGGGGAGGTCCGTCTCGACGTCCATGCCGACCTTCACGTACATCCCGCGGTGCGGGATGATCTCGTCGTCGCCGCCGAGGAGGACGTACTCGGTTTCCCACGACGACCACGCGTCCGCGATGAACGCGCGAATCCGCTCCTGGATGTCGCTGCCGGCGTACGTCGAGTCGATGTGCTCGACGGTGACGACGCGGGCGGGGAGCCCTCCCTTCGTGCGGAGCCAGACGAGCGGGGCGAAGGAGCCGGCGAGCGCCTCGCTCGTGACGATCACGTAGGGCACGCGGGTCTCGCCCGCGCCGAGGGCGCCGGGGAGGGCCTCGGCGATCGTCGGCAGCGCCTCGGGGTTGTCGATCGCGGGGGCCAGGCGCCGCAGGGCGGAGAGCCGGGCGCCCGGGGCGGGCGCGGGGCCGGCGGCAGCGGCCGGCTCCGTCTCCACCGTGACGGTGACGGCGCCCGCGGAGGACAGGGCGCCCGTGGCCTGATCGTACGCGCAGGGGAAGATCTCGATGAAGGCCACCCGCAACCCCGCGAGCGACTGCACCGAGGCGAGTCGCCCCCATGCGGGAAGCGGATGCGCCGCGGTTTCGATCTCCGCGGCGACCGAACGGCCCGGGGGAACCTGCGCGGGGGCGTGGAGGATGCCGGGAACGACGCCGAACGGGCGAACGTCCGCGGCGGAGAAGGAGAGCCGGGAGACCGTCTCGCCCTCCGGCAGGAGCAGGCGGACGGCGCGCGACGGCAGGGCCTCCCGACCCGGCTCGCCGATGGTCCGGCAGCCGGCGATCGTGACGAGCACACCTCCGGCGACCCGCTCGGTCCGCGGTTCGTCGAAGCGGCAGGTCCTCGTTATGGTGCCCGACCTTGCGTGCCCGGCGAGAAGACTGCAGACAAGGAGAGCCCACGCGATGCGTTTCGTCATCTCGATGTGGTTGTCGCACCTTTCCCAGAGAACTCCAAGCCGCGATTATACCATAGATAACGGGGCCTCGACACTCTTTTTGCTGGCCCCGGCGCGGCGCCGCCGGTACACTGTCGCCGCCGGCCGGACAGCGCTCGCGGCCGGCGATCGCGGGGAGACCGGCCGGGGATGGAACGGATCCGCATACGGGTGACCGGAATCGTCCAGGGAGTGGGGTACCGCTGGTTCGTCCGGCGCGTCGCGACGGATCTCGGACTCGCCGGGTGGGTGAGGAACCTTCACGACGGCTCGGTCGAGGCGGAGGCGCAGGGCGGTGAGGGCCCGGTGAGGGCCTTCGTCGCGGAACTGCGTGTCGGGCCGCCCGCGGCGGATGTCAGGGGGATCGACGTCGAGCGGATCCCTCCCGTCGGCATGGAAAACGGATTCCGCGTGCGGTTCTGACGGATTCGCCGCGGAAAGCGAACGGAGGGGATGATGCGGCTGCATCTCATCGACGTGACCGGCTTCGCCCTTCCCGACGGATCGACGAGCGTCCACTGGTTCCGAGACGCCTTCGCGGCGCTCGGTCTCGAGGACTCCTTCGATCTCGTCGTGCACGACGGCATCGCCGGTGCGCTGCCGGATCCCGGCGAGGCGGCCCGTCCCGGCGCCGGCGTGATCGTCTCGGGGAGCCGCGGCCCGGTCGACCCCGAGAAGCCGTGGGTGCCGCCGCTCCTCGAACTGATCGCCGATCTCCACGAACGCGGCGCCGATCTCCTCGGAATCTGCTTCGGCTGCCAGGCCCTCGCGATCGTTCTCGGCGGCGCCGTCGGCGAGAATCCGCGCGGCCGCGAGATGGGGACCGAACTCGTCACGCTGACTCCCGAGGGCGAGCGCGACCCGATCTTCGAGAACCTGCCGACGCAGATGAAGGCCAACCTCGTCCACAGGATGCACGTCACCGCGCTGCCGCCCGGCGCGACGCGGCTCGCCTTCAACCAGATGACGCCGGTGCAGGCCTTCCGCCTCGGCCGCAGCGTGGGCCTCCAGCCTCACCCCGACATGACACCGCGCCAGCTGAACGGGCTCGTCGATCTCTACGGCAGGATCCTCGTGCGCAACGAGGGGTTCCTCGACGACAACGAGCACCTTGCGCTCTTCAGGCGAAGCTTCCGGGAGACGCCGGAATTCCGGCGCACACTCCTCAATTTCGCGGGATCGATCAGGCAGTGACGGCCTCGCGCGTGTCGTTCTCCTCGTCGATGCAGGCTTTCGCTTTGATTCGTCCGGCGTTTCCGGGAGGGGAATCGTCTCTTCGCCGGCGGATCGCGGGAACTTTTCCGGGGCCGTCGCTGTTTCATACGGGAGAGATCGACAGTCAACCGAACGGGAGGTTACCGACATGTCACATCATTCACGGAAAGCGAAGGCGGCGGCGTTCGCCGGCCTTCTCCTGCTCGTCCTCCTCGCCGGAGGCGGTCTCGAGCGCGTTCTGACGACGGCCGGCCCCGGTGCATCGGGGAGCGCGCTCATGGCCGCCACCGCGGCCGAGGAGACGCTGCCCGACGTCGTCGAGCGGGTCGTCCCCGCCGTCGTCAACATCTACTCGAAGAAGGTGGTCAAGACGCGGCAGGAGACGCCGTGGTTCTTCGAGCACCCCTTCTTCAGGGATTTCTTCGGCAACCAGCAGCGCGGACGCGCGGTGCCCCGCGAGAGGATCGAGCAGAACCTCGGGTCGGGAGTCATCGTGTCGGCGGACGGGTACATCCTCACGAACAACCACCTCGTCGAGACGGCCGACGAGGTGCGGGTCGTTCTCCCCGACGAGCGGGAGTACGAGGCGGAGATCGTCGGGAGCGATCCCCGCAGCGACGTCGCCGTCCTCAAGATCGACGAGAAGGATCTGCCCACCGTGCCGATCGGCTCCGCGACCGATCTGCGTCTCGCCGAGACGGTCCTCGCCATCGGGTACCCCTACGGGATCGGCCAGACGGTCACCAAGGGGATCGTGAGCGCCCTCGGCCGCTCGGCGATGCACCTCGTCGACTACGAGAATTTCATCCAGACCGACGCATCGATCAATCCCGGCAACTCGGGGGGCGCGCTGATCAACACGCGCGGCGAGCTGGTCGGCATCAACACGGCGATCGTCTCGCGATCGGGGGGGAGCCAGGGGATCGGACTGGCGATTCCCATCGAACTGGCCCGGTCCGTGATGGAGAGCATCATCGAGCACGGGCACGTCGTGCGCGGCTACATCGGGGTGAGCATCCAGGAGGTCACGCGGCAGATGGCCGAGGCCTTCGGTCTCGACGAGCCGCGGGGAGTTTTGATCGGGCAGGTGCTCGACGATTCGCCGGCGGCGAGCGGCGGGATCGAGCGCGGGGACATCGTCCTCGAGTACGACGGCGCGCGCGTCGACCGGCCGGCCGATCTCCAGCAGCGGATCGCGGCCACCGAGCCGGGCACGAAGATCGATTTCGTCGTGCAGCGCGATGGAAAACGCAAGACGCTCGAGGTGAAGATCGGCGAGCATCCAGACTCGGCGGCGAAGACGGAGGATGATGCGATCGAGGACTACTCCCCCCTCATGCTCGGCGTGGGGATCGAGAACCTCGACGACCGCTACCGCGAGCGGCTCGATATCCCCGAGCGCGTCGATGGCGTTCTCGTGACCGAGGTGGATCCGGCGACGCCGGCGGGGGAGGCGGGACTCCAGCGCGGGGACGTGATCATGGAAGTGGATCGGGAGCGCGTGCGCGGCATCGACGATTTCAACGACGTCCTCAAGAAACGCGATGACGCGCGGCGGCTGCTGTTGCTTGTCTACCGGCAGGGAGGCACCTTCTATCTCGTGATCCGGTAGTGCAACCCCGCCGCGGGCCGCGCGCATCGACCGGCCGGCGGATGAACGGGGCCCGGACGCGAACGGGGGCGCGACATCGTCGCGCCCCCGTTTCGTTCCGCCGAGCAGTACGGCCCCGTCAGTCGTAGTACTCCTGGCCGAGGTGCGTGATCATGTCCTCGCCCTGGATGTAGCGCAGCGTGTTCTTCAGCTTCATCAGCTGGATGAACAGGTCGTGCTCGGGATAGAGCTCCGGGGCGTGGATCGGGCTCTTGAAGTAGAAGGAGAGCCATTCCTGGATGCCGCGGAAGCCGATCCGCTTGGCGAGATCCATGAAGAGGGCGAGGTCGAGCACGATCGGCGCGGCGAGGATGCTGTCGCGGCAGAGGAAGTCGATCTTGATCTGCATCGGGTAGCCGAGCCACCCCACGATGTCGATGTTGTCCCAGCCCTCCTTGTTGTCGCCGCGCGGCGGGTAGTAGTTGATCCGCACCTTGTGGTAGAAGTCTTCGTAGAGATCGGGGTAGAGCTTCGGCTGGAGGATGTGCTCGAGCACGCTGAGCTTGCTCTCCTCCTTCGTCTTGAAGCTCTCGGGGTCGTCGAGGACCTCGCCGTCGCGGTTGCCGAGGATGTTCGTGGAGAACCAGCCGTTCAGGCCGATCATCCGCGCCTTGAGCCCCGGCGCGATGATCGTCTTCATGAGGGTCTGGCCCGTCTTGAAATCCTTGCCGGCCGTCGGCGCCTCGTTGGCGAGGGCCAGTTCGAAGAGGGCGGGGATGTCGTTGGTGAGGTTCGGCGCTCCGTTGGCGAAGGGGATCCCCATCGAAAGCGCCGCGTAGGCGTAGACCATGCTCGGGGCGATCTCCGGGCTGTTCTCCTTCATCGCCTTCTCGAAGGAGGCGATGTCTGCGTGAACCGCGGTCGGCTTCATGAAGACCTCGGTGCTTGCGCACCAGATCATCACGAGGCGGTCGCAGCCGTTCTTCTCCTTGAAGGAACGGATGTCCTCCTTGAGCATCTCGGCCTTGTCCCACCAGGTCTTGCCCTCCTTCACCCACGTGCCGGAGAGCTTCTTGACGTATTTCTGGTCGAAGACGGCCTTCATCGGCTTGATCGACTGGAGAAAGGGTTTCACCCCGTCGAGGAGCCGGGCGTCGAGCACGCCCGCCTTCGAGGCGGCCGTGTAGACGTCGTCCTCGAAGATGTCCCAGCCGCCGAAGACGAGGTCGTCGAGCTCGGCGAGGGGGACGAAATCGCGGATCGCCGGAACGCGGTTTTCGGTGCGCTTGCCGAGGCGGATCGTCCCCATCTGGGTGAGCGAGCCGATCGGTTTCGCGATGCCCCGGCGGACCGCCTCGACACCGGCGATGAACGTGGTCGCCACCGCGCCGAGACCGGGGGTGAGGATGCCGAGCTTTCCCGACGGTTTCCTTGGTTCGTGCTTGATCTCCATCGATGCCTCCCTGGGACCGGGCCGCGGCGGCCCGGCGTCTGGCGACTCTTCAGGGCGCCCGGATTCTTCCGGCGCGCATCGCGGCACGTCCCCGTGCGCCGCATTTCCCATATTCCAGGGGTTGACGTCATAAAACAAATTTATTATTATTATGTGAGGCATAAATAAATATTATGGATATGAGATCACTCGGATACCTCGCCTCGCTCGCCGAGCACGGATCGCTCACCGCGGCCGCCCGCGCGCGCTACGTGACGCAGCCGGCGGTCTCGATCGCCCTGCGCCGGCTCGGCGACGAACTCGGCGCCCCTCTCTACGAGGCGGACGGACGGAAGGTGCGCCTCACCGACGCGGGGCGGCGCGTGCTCGATTACGCCCGGCGGTTCGCCGCACTCGACGCCGAGCTCAGGCGCGAGATCGCCGATCTCGGCGAACTGCGCTCGGGGCGGCTGGCGATCGGCACGATCGACGCGGCGTCGATCTACGTGCTTCCGGACGTCTTCGCCCGGTACGGCGAACGGTATCCCGGCATCGATGTCCATCTCGAGATCGCCGCCACCGCGCCCCTCCTCGCGTCCCTGCGCGCCGGCCGGATCGATCTCGCCGTCGGTTCCCTGCCTCTCGAGGGGGGGGAGGGACTGACGGTGGCCGAGTTCTTCCGCGAGGAGATGCTGCTCATCGCCCCGCCGGGCGACCCGCTCGCAGACCGGCGGCGCCACCGCGCCTCGAGCCTCATCGGCCGTTCCTTCATCTCCTTCCACGACGGTTCGGTGACGAGGCGGATCATCGAGGAACGGCTCCGCGAGCGCGGCGTCGAGCCCAGGATCGCGATGGCGATCGACAGCCCCGAGGCGATCATGAATCTCGTCGCGGCCGGACTCGGGCTCGCCGTCCTCCCCGAGCGCGTCGTTCAGGACGACATCGAGCGCGGACGCGTCTGGTCAATCGAGGTCGCGGGGCTCTCCTTCGAACGCCGGCTCGGGCTGATCGTCCGGTCGGAGGGGTACCTGCCCCGCCCGCTCCGCGCCTTTCTCGACGAGGTGGAACGGGAGCGGGGAGTCGCGCTGCCGCGCGGATTCGCACGAAACCATGCGATGAAGGGAGACAAGACATGAGACAGCGACTCGACGTCGCGCGGGAGGCGATCCTCTCCGCCGGCTCGCTCCTGCACGAGACATTCGGACGCGAGATCGACGGCGAGGTGGAGGAGAAGGACCGGAACGACTTCGTGACGGAGACGGACCGGTTGAGCGAGAAGATGATCACCGCGACGCTGGGACGAGCCTTCCCGGATATCCCCGTGCTGGCCGAGGAGAGCGCCGTCCGGCCATCGGGACGGACGTACTGGATCATCGATCCCCTCGACGGGACGACGAACTTCATCCACGGGTACCCGCAGATCGGCGTCTCCATCGCCCTCGTCTCGGAGGGCGAGCTGGCCCTGGGGCTCGTCTACGATCCACTCCGCCAGGAGCTCTTCGAGGCCACGGCCGGCGGCGGGGCGAGCTGCAACGAGCGGCCGATCGCCGTCTCCGGCGCGGCCGGGCTCGGCGAGAGCCTCGTCGGCACGGGATTCCCCTTCCGTGCCCACCGCCACATCGACGCCTATCTCGCCGCCTTCAGGGAGATCTTCCTCTCATGCCGCGGCGTCAGGCGGGCCGGCGCCGCGGTGCTCGACCTGGCGCACGTCGCGGCGGGCCGGCTCGACGGCTTCTTCGAACTGCACCTGAAACCCTGGGACATGGCGGCGGGGGCGCTGATCGTCCGGGAGGCGGGCGGTGTGGTGAGCGATTTCTTCGGGGGCGACGGATTCCTCGCCTCGGGGAATGTCGTCGCGGGGACGCCGCCGGTCTACCGGGCGATCCTCGACGTCGCCGGCAGGCATTTCACGCCCGGGGCGATCGCGGATCTCCGCACCGATCTTCCCGACTGAGCAGGCAATCGGGGCCGCCCCGCCGCGCCCGGCCCGGCGCATACGAAGAAGAGGGACCGCCGGCAGCGCGGCGGTCCCCCTCGCGAGACCGGATCGTTTTCTTCCCGGATCACTCCACGTCGGTCGGGCAGTGATGCTTCCACAGGCCGAGGAAGTATCCCCGTCCCGCTTCGTTCGTCGCCCAGATTCCCTCGACGTCGCCGAGCATGACGCGATCGCGGCTCAGGTACTCGCCGTCGAACCAGCCGTTCGAATCGGCGACGGGACCGGTGTACTCGGGATCGACGCCGTACAGTCCGCGGACGAATCCGCGGCAGTTGCCGGCGGGGTTGATGATCTTGCCGAAGAAGACGTTCCGTCCGTCGCTGTCGATGCCGTAGAGGCCGCGGACGTGCCCTTCCATGTTGCCCCGGTCGTTGACCCAGAGGCCGTGGAAGACGCCGAGCAGTTGGCGGCCGTCGGGATCGGCCGTCGTCGAGTCGACGGGGATCGAGTCGTCGTCGACGGGGCTCCAGCGCCCGACGAGGTAGCCGCGCGGGCAGGCGCGGGGCACTTCGTAGCTCGATACCATGATCCCGTTGTAGCAGCGGTTGATCCAGTGGGTGAAGCGCTGCGCGGCGAGATCCTCCTCGCCGAAGGTCGCGCTGTAGGGGCCGAGCTCCACGACCACCTCGGGGACGACCGCGGCCGCGTTCGAGTCGGCGACCGCCGCGCTGTCGGCCCTGGCGGCCGGCGGGAAGACGATCTTCAGCTGGATGCCGTCGACGTGCGGACAGGTATTGGACGTGACGGCGATCGTCGACCGGTCGATGCGCTCGACGTAGTCGTTCGGGTCGAATGCGATCGTCCGCTCGATCTGGATGACGCCGCCCGGGGCGTAAATGCGCCCGCTCCAGTCGATCTGGCAGCAGTCGCCCACCGTCGAGTCGGTGTACGCCTCGCCGAGGTAGCCCCAGACCATGCGGAGGCGGTAGACCTTCGCCCCGTCGAGCATCTCGCAGTCGCGGATCTGGTCGCGGATCCGGGTCTGTTCCCGGTACTCGCCGGCGGGGTCGCATTCGGCGAGCATCGGTTCGTAGATCCCGGCCTCGCCGAACGCCGGTTCCTCGTCGGCGGCGGTCAGTCCGCCGGTCGGGGAATCGAGATCGATCACGGCCGTTTCAGTGTCTCCCGTGGTGGCGGGGGAGGCGGGGGAATCGTCGCCGAAGAACTGGCAGCCTCCCATGAGGGCCATCGCGGTGACGACAAGGATGGTGAAGAGCGTTTTCTTCATCTCCGGTCTCCTTTCCAGGGTGCGTATCTCGCCCGTGTCACTCATCGTCGATGTGGAAATCGGCCGAGAGTACGGCCGTCCCACGACTGATGACAATGCAGGAGCGGTGCCGAACGGGGCGCGGCGGCGTTCTCTTTTGTAACAGATTGCGCAGCAACGAGCTGCAACGGCGCAGGAGCGGGGTGCGTGACGGGCGGCGGCCGTGCCGTGTACCCCGGGGTACACTTCGATGCCGTACGATGTCCATCACGGTTCACCCCGGCACGGCGGCAGCGCGTACGGCGGGAGGAGAGACGGAGACGCCGGTTTGCCAGGGGTCGGCATGCAACTTCCGGATTCCGGAGCCGTACTCGGGGAAGAGACCCGCGCCGAGGGCGGCGGCACGCCTGGGCGCCGGGCATCACCGAAAGGAGTCGTTCCGTGAAGAACCACGCAACACTGCTCGCCGTGCTCCACATCGTCAACGGGAGCCTCGGCCTGATCGTCGCGCTCGTCGTCTACCTCGCCGTGGCCGGAGGCGGCTGGATCAGCGGCGATCCCGAGGCCATGTGGATCACGCAGATCGTCGGCGGTTTCATCGCACTCTTCTTCTTCGTCCTTTCCGTGCCGAGCATCATCGGCGGGATCGGGCTCATCATGATGCGGCCGTGGAGCCGCGTCGTCCTGATGGTGATGGGGATCCTCAACCTGCTGAACGTGCCCGTCGGGACGGTCCTCGGCATCTATACGCTCTGGGTTCTGATGAAGGACGAGACGCTCGAACTGCTGCGGCGCCGTCCCGGCAGGCCGAGCGACGACATGCTCGCCTGACGGCCCGTCCGGCGGACAACGGCGCCGCGGCGGCGGCGCCCGCGCGTCAGAAGGTGCGGCCGATGGAAAGGAACGTCATGAGGTGATGACGCCGGCTGCCCGAGACGGTCCACTCGACGGGACCGGCGATGGTGTTCCAGGCGAGCGTCACCCCGCCTCCTCCCGCGACATGCTCGATGTCGAGAAGCGCGTCGGGGTCGTCGTCGGCGACGCCGGCGCCGCCGATCAGCCTGACGTACCGGTCCGCGAGCACCTCGAACTCGATGCCGGCGGTCGCGCCGATCGCGTGACGCCCGGACAGCTCGAAGTGCTTGAGCCCCGGCAGGTCCTGCCTGCGGGGGTCGCCGAAGCGCATCCAGGAGTTCATCCCCCCGAGAAAGAAGCGGCAGGGAAGGGGCGTCTCGTCACCCTCCGTCGTGCCGGCGGAGCCGTCGAACGCGAGGGTCAAGCGGCGCCCGAGGGGCGCGCGGACGCGGAAGAAGACCGCGCCGCGCCGGTACGACCGATCCCCGGCCCAGCGATCGGTGGTCGTCTCGCCGGCGACGCGGAGCTGGACGCCGCGGTGCGGCATGTCGCGATCGTCGAGCGTGTCGAAGATCAGCTCTCCCGTCAGCATCAACAGGTCGATACGTTCCCCTGCCGTCTCGCCGGGAGCCGTCACCGGATCGATGCGTACGTGCTCGCTCGCCGCGCCCAGCCGCAGCGAGAAGAAGCTCGAGAAGGCCGTTTCGGCGGCGAGGCCCGCCCGGGCCGAGACCGCATCCATGACCGCGGTCCGTTCGCCACGTTCGTAGACGTCGATCTCGTCGTTCTCCGTCACGCCGAAGAACTCGATGCCGAACCGCCAGCGCGAGCCGAGCCACGCGCCGTAGGCCGTCTCGAAGCGCGAGGAGCGGCCGAGGCGGACGTCGATGTCGAGCGAGGAGGAATGGCCGAACGTGTTCCTCAGCCCGACGCCGAGAAGGAGGGAGGTGTCGTACCGGTCGTCGTAACGGAGGCCCGCCATGAAACGCGGCGCGTTGTCCTCCGTGACGTCGACGAGGATGCGCTCTCCGCCCCCCTCGGGGAGAGCGCGCCAGCGGATGTCGCGGAAGAGTCCGCTGCCCCGCAGCCGGTCGAGGGCGCGGTCGAGTTCGACGGCGGGTACGGCCGCGGGCGCGACGAACCCGAGCGCCGCGTCGACGAAGCCTTCGGAGACGCGGCGGAGCCCGTCCACGTGCGTCGCCACCACCTGCAGCGTGTCGATCGCCGGCGGCGCCGGTGCCGACGCGATCGCCCGTGTTTCGCCGGTCAGGCGGAGGATCGCGTCGAGGTTCGCTCGCGCCGCCTCCTCGCCCCGCCGGACGATCTCCGCTGCCCGGTGATAGTCGGTGGTGCCGATGCCGTCGAGGCGCGGCGAGATCACGATGTCGCATCGCTTGATCTGGGCCGGTTTCCCGCGCGCCTCGAGCAGCGCGGTCGACTGGACGAGGATGTCGACGATCGAGCGGATGCTGTCGGCCGCGAGAAGCCCGCTGCCGACGTCGACCCCGATCACGATATCCGCGCCGAGCGCGACAGCGTCGTCGGCGGGGAGATTGCGCACGAGTCCGCCGTCGACGAGGAGACGGCCGTCGAGCTCGTAGGGGGTGAACAGGCTCGGTATCGACATCGTCGCGCGCATCGCGTCGGGGAGGAAGCCGCCGTCCAAAACGACCGCCTCGCCCGTGGCGATGTCGGTGGCGACGCAGGCGAAGGGCCGGGGGAGGTCGCGGAAGTCGGCGATGCGATGGCACGGCCAGGTGAGGCGCGTGAAGAGGGCGTGCAGACGATCGCCGCGCAGCAGCCCCGTCGGCAGCTCGAGGCGTCCGTTCCGCCACGCGGCCGACGCGAGGTGGCGGCCGCCCCGCTCCTTGTCGCGCATCGAGAGCCACCGGTACGAGGGGCGGTCGTCGAAGAGCGCGAGCCAGTCGGTCTCGACGACGATCCGCTCCAGCTCGGCGGGGGAGAGCCCCGTGGCGTAGAGGGCGCCGACGATCCCTCCCATGCTCGTTCCGGCCACGACGTCGACGGGCACGCCCGCCTCCTCGAGGACGGCGAGCACGCCGATGTGCGCGAGCCCCCGCGCGCCGCCCCCGCTGAGGGCGACCCCGACGCGCGGATCCGCCCCCGCCGGGCCCGCGAGGAAAACGAAAAGAACGATCGTCGCGACCGGCACGATCCGTCGATGCATGCGCTCTCTCCCTTCCCGCGCACTATCGCCTGAAACATCGCACGGATTCAAGCCGTATTCAACGAAGCGGACCGGGTATCGAACAAGGGAGGACGCCCGATGAGACGAATGCCGATTGCCGCCGTCATCTGCCTGCTGGTCGTCTCCGTCGCCGCGGAAGCCGGGGCTCGCCGGCACCACCGCTGCGATCGCGACCATTTCCTGTTCCGGGACGGCCGGGACGTATCGATCGATTTCGAGGACGGCGAACTGGTCATAGAGAACGACGACGAGAACGAGAGCGTCGTCATCACCGGGGATCGCGAGCTGCTTGTCAACGGCCGGCGCATCGACACCGACCGGAAGACCGGGCGGCTGCTCGACAGGTACGTCCACCTCTACGCGAAGATCGAGGAGGCGGCCGGGGATCTCGGGCGGGACGCGGCGAAGGTGGGGGCGATGGGGGCGAAGATCGGGATCGTGGCCGTGTCGCGGGTCTGCCGGCTGCTCGACGACGATTACGACACCGACGATCTCGATGACGACATGGAGGAGGACGAGGAGCGGATCGAACGGCTCGCGAAGAAGCTCGAGAAGAAGGCGGACCGGATCGAGGACCTCGCCGACGACCTGAAGCGGGTGCACGGGCAGTTGCGGCGCGCCGTGCCGGAACTCGACGATCTCGACTGGTTCTGACCGGACTGTAAACCGACGGCGACACTGTAACTCGACACGGGGCGGGGGCGTTCAGGCACCCCCGCCTTTCCTGTCTTCCAGCGTTGACATATCGGGAGTGGGGAGGCCGGGGCGTGCGCGGGCGTAACGATGCATGAAAATTTCAGTTATTGACCCTCGAACATTCGATTTTCGTTGACAGGATTTCGCGTTCCCGGGCAGAATACCGAATCAATCCGCTCCACTTCCACCTTGCTCCAGGAGGAGGGACGACGTGAAGAGACGTTCTTCGCTGTACCTTCTCGGGATGCTGTGCGCGGCGATCGCGGTCCTCGCCCTGTTCGCCGGCTGCTCGGAGGATTCCACGCAGCCGACGGCGCCGGACGGGGCCACCCTGATGAGCGCGAAGCACCCCGGCATGATCGCCACGATGGCGGTCCAGAATCGCCACACCCCGCTGTTGATGACCGATCCCGAGATCGTCGGGACGGCCACCGGCCTCGACGAGCGCGGCAAGCCCGCGATCTACGTCCTCTTGAAGTCCGATGCAGGCCGGGCCCGCGTGCCCGCCGAGCTCGAGGGCGTCCACGTGATCCCGCGCGTCACCGGCGAGTTCACCGCCCTGAAAAAGCCCCAGCCGTCGAGCGGTCACACCGCCCGGTACCCGCGCCCGATCCCGATGGGCGTCTCGGGCGGCAACGCCTACGACCTCGCCAACAACTACTGCTGCAGCGGCACCCTCGGCGCCCTCGTGGCCGGCGGCGGCACGCAGTACATCCTGAGCAACTCGCACGTGCTCTGCGGCGACGTCGCCTCGAGCTCGGGCGATCCGGACATCGCCGAGATCGGCGATCCGATCAACCAGCCCGGCATGATCGACGTCCAGTGCCAGGCGATCCCGGCCGACTACGTGGCCAACCTCTCGACGCTCTCGACGCTGATCGACCCGACCGCGAACGTCGACTGCGCCCTCGCCGAGGTCATCCCGGGGATGGTCAGCGCCGACGGCACGATCCTCGAGATCGGCGTCCTCTCGTCGCAGACGATGGACGCCTACGTCGATCTCGACGTCAAGAAGAGCGGACGCACGACGGGGCTCACCCGGAGCTACGTCTACGCGATCAACGGCACGGTGAACGTGGGCTACCAGGACGAGTGCAACGGCGTCTCGTTCACCAAGCTCTTCACCGGCCAGATCATGATCTACAACAAGCGCGAGGCCTTCCTCGCCGGCGGCGACTCCGGTTCGCTGCTCGTCGAGGACGTCAGCGTCAACCCGCGCGCGGTGGGGCTCTGCTTCGCCGGCAGCCGTTACGACGCGATCGCCAACCCGATCGACGACGTGCTCGCCCACCTGGGCGTCTCGATGGTCGGCAACTGACGGACGCGATCGACCGGTACCACGGACGGCGCCCATTCCGGGCGCCGTCCTTTTTTTTTACGGGGTGGCGGCACCGAGACGATCCGCCAGGCGCTCGCGCGAGAGTGCGCGCGTCTCGGCGAACCAGCGGCGGGCGGGATTGCGCCGGTCGGTGAGGACGGGGGCGCCGGCCGTTTCCGGCTCGAACCGGTTGGCCCACGCGTGGACGCGCTGGTACTGGGCGGTGAAGCGGTCGACGGGGTTGTCCAGTTCCTCGGGCAGCTCGAGCGGTCGGTCGGCCGCCAGCAGGACGACCCGGCCGAGGGCATTCGGGGGTTCCATCGTGGGGAGGGCGAGGACGCGGGGAAAACTCGAGCCGAGCGTGGCGGCGACCGCGCGCACGAGCGGGCTTCGCCAGCCGGCCGTCTCGAGATCCACGACCGCGACGCCGCCGGCGGCGAGCCGCGCGGCGACGAGGCCGAACGCCTCGCGCGTGACGAGCCGGCCGGGATCGTCGATCGACGCTGCGTCGCTCACGAGGACGATCTCCCATGGCCCGTCGTGCGTCTCGAGATAGGTCCGCGGATCGCCCAGGACGAGCGACGCGTCGTCGGCGTCGAGGCCGCCGTGCCAGGCGGCGGCCCACGCCACACGCGGATCGGGCTCGACCGCATCCACCCGCCAGCCCTTGCCGGCGAAGCGTCTCGCCGCCGAGCCGTCGCCGATCCCGACGAGGAGGACGCGGCCGGGAACCTCGAAGAGACGCCCGGCGAGTCCGGCGGCGTTCGACGACGGCAGCAGGCACTCGCCCGTCTCCGGATCGACCGATCCGCGGATCAGCCCGTCCACCACGAGGAGGCGCTCGCCGAGATCCTCGACGACGCGCACGCCGCATCCGCTCCCCGGGTCATCGTTCGATGGCGGGAGGGGGGTGCGGAGAACGGCGGTGAGGGCGATGACGGCGACCGCCGCCAGCACGGCGATCCACAGGAAATGACGGCTTCGTCTCATGAGATCGTGTTCCTTTCCGTGCGCGGTCGTTCCCGGGCCCCGCCCGGCCGGCGCGGCGATCGTCAGGTCGCCCCGCTGGGCGGATGCGCGGCGGCCGTCACCTGACGTGCCTGACGAACCGTCCGAGCGCCCGCGTGGCCCGGTCGATCTTCCTGAAGACGGGCAGCCCCGCCTCCTCCATCATTTTCGCGGCCGGATCGTAGATGCGCCCCTCGTTGATCGAGAAGACCACCGGCTTGCCTGTCGTCGCGAAGAGGCGGATCATGATCCGCGGATAGGAATCCTCGCGCTCGATGTCCTCGCCGTGGTCGGGGGAGGCGGCGAGGTTGTTCAGCGACGGCGTCGCCGCCACGCTCGAGACGAGGACGCAGTCGACGCCCGGGTCGTCGATCACCGCCGCGACGGCGCGGCCGTAGTCGGCCGTCGAGATCGCCGGCGTGGCGTCGACGGGATTGTGGACGTCGATGAACCCGGTCGGCAGCGCGTCGGCGAGGCGCTCGACCGTGGCCGGGGCGAAGGCGGCCAGCTCGAGGCCGCCGAGGCGGTCGGCGGCGATCGAGCACTCGAAGCCCGCCTCGCTGAGGATCCCCACGCGCGGTCCGGCGGCGGGGCGTTTCCCGAGCATCGTGAAGAGGCGGACGCAGTCCTCCATCTCCGAGAGCGTGTCGGCGACGACGACGCCCGCCTGCTCGAGCAGCCGGGAGAGTATCTCGTAGTCGCCGGCCATCGCCGCCGTGTGCGAGGCTACCGCCGCCGCTCCCGCCGCCGTCCGTCCCGTCTTGTAGAGGACGATACGCTTGCCGGCGGCCATGCAGCCGCGGGCCGCCCGCAGGAAACGCTCCCCCTCGAGGCGCTCGAACCCCTCGACGTAGAGGACGTAGAGGTCGAGCGCGGGATCGTCGGCCAGCGTCACGAAGTAATCGGTGACGGTGAGATCCATCTGGTTGCCGACGGTGATCATGTAGCGCGGATCGTAGACGCCGGCCATCGAGGACAGCATCGTGACGAGCCACGCGCCGCTCTGGCTGATGACGGCGCTCCTTCCGCCGAACGGGCCGGAGAAGGAGAGCTTGTACTCGGGGAGGAAGAAGGTGTTGTAGCCCCCCGGCCGCGAGACGATCCCCATGCAGTTCGGCCCGTTGAGGACGACGCCGCCGCCGGGACGGGCGTGCGAGGCGGCGAGGCTCGCGCGGAGCGCGCGGTCGCGGTCCCGGCCCCCCTCCGTCTCGCCGAACCCGCCGGAGATGAGGACGATCGAGCGTCCCATCCCGGCGTCGACGATCCGTTCGAGGAGCGCGACCGCCTCGTCGTCGGCGGGGATGGCGAAGACGACCATGTCGGCCGGGGCGGGCAGGTCCTCCACGGTCTTCCACGCGCGGCAGCCCTCGATCTCCTCGGCATGCGGGTGGAGGAGGAAGACGCGGTCTCGGGGGATCACGCCCTCGGCGAGGACGTTGCGGAGGATGACGCGCCCCATGTTCGTCTTGCGCGCCGAGGCGCCGACGATGAGGACGCTCTCGGGCCGCAGGAGCCGGGCGATCCCCTCGCGGGGCGGCTCTCGCCGAGGTTTTCCGGGCGGCGCGAGGCGGCAGAGGCCGTCGAGGGGGACGAGTCGGCCGCCGGCGATCTGGACGGGATTGACCTCGAGCTCGGCGATCACCGGCTTGTCGCCCCCGTCGAGGGGCGAGAAGGCCAGGGCGAGCGCGGCGAAGCGGCGGATCGCGTCGAGAAGGCGCGCCGGCTCGACGAGGGGCTCGGCGAAGACGCGCGTCTTGCCCGTCACGACCGGCCAGAAGAGGGTGCGCTCGAGGAGCCGCGCCGTCGAGTCCTCGTCGTCGACGAGTCCGGCGGCCTGCACGAAGAGGGCCTTTTCGGGGCGGAGGGCCGCCTTCCATACCTCGGTGCCGACACCGCCGAGCCCGCAGAAGACGACCGGCCCGAAGGTGGGGTCCTGGCGGAAGGAGAGGAGGAGCTGTCGGGGGACGGCGTCGTCGACGTCGATCCGCTCGGCGACGAGCATCCCGCGCAGCGGGATGCCGAGGCGACCGGCGATCGATTCGAAACCGGCGAAGACGCCCCGGAGCGTGCCGGGGGCGGTGTCCTCCGTGAAACGGATGCCGCCGTGCTCGAAGCGGTGTGGCATCCCCGGGGAGATCAGCTTGCAGACCGCCCGGTCGAAGGGGACATCGAGGCCGTCGATCTCGCCGGCGTCGGCGACGAAGCGGGCGCGAGGCGGATCGAAGCCGGCCAGGCGGAGGATGTCGTAGATCTCGTGCTCGTCCAGCGCGTCGCGGCCCCGGCCGGCCGCCGCGGCGACGATCCGGCCGACGGCGGCCGCGTCAAACCGCTTCATCGCCCCGCGTTCCGCCATCGTCGTCTCCTTCCGTCAAGTCGAGGCACGGCGCGCTCTTCTGCACCAGCCTCCCGTACTTCGCGCACCAGAGCGCGATGAAGGTGTGACAGGCCCCGTCGAGATGTTCTTTTCGCGGAAAGGAGGCGTGCGGGCAGTCGGGATCGCACCATTTCATGTCGTCGCTCCGGCGAAAAAGATAGTACACTGTACGACATGCCGCTCCCGTTGTCGAGTCCATTACGCTGGGGCGGGAAGGGGGTGCGCCGTGGCGGCGAGAGGCGCGGACAGCCGGGAGATCGAGGAGCAGCGGCGGATCATCTCCGGGCTCAAGAGCGAGATCTTCGGCGTGGACAAGACCGGGTCCTCCGGGTACATCGGGGATTTCCTCGCGGATTTCGATCGCTACCGACGCGTCGTCCCGCTCGAGCGCGTCTTCGACCGCGCCGCGAAGGCCGAGTTCGTCTTCTTCGGCGACTACCATCCACTCGACGCGAGCCAGGACCTCGTGCTGCGGCTCATGCGCGAGCTCGCCGGCCGCGGCCGGAAGATCGTCGTCGGGCTCGAGATGCTCTACACGCGGCAGCAGCCCTCCCTCGACCGCTGGATGAAGGGGACGATCGACGAGCGGGCCTTCCTCGAGGAGATCGACTACCGGTCGGAGTGGGGATTCAGCTGGGAGAGCTACCGGCGCATCTTCGAACTGGCCAGGGATCCCTTCATCCCGATCTTCGGGATCGACGAGGAGCCGCGCGACCACCTCCGGGCGATCCGCCGGCGCGACCGTCTCATGGCCCGGCGGCTCGTCAACATCGGCCGCTTCTTCCCCGGCGCCGTCGTCGTCGCCGTCGTCGGCGAGAGCCACGTCGCGGCGGGACACCTCCCCGCCGAGGTCGCCCGCCTCCGCCGCCGCCTCCCGGACGCGGTGACGATCGTCCAGAACATCGACGAGATCTGGTGGAAGCTCATGCGGCGCGGACGGGCCGGCGCCGAGGCGGTCGCCGTGGACGCCGGCCGCTACTGCGTCCTCACCGCCCACCCCCTCCTCAAGTACCAGGCCTACCGCCGTCGCCTCGATCTCTGGATCGAGGGGGAGGCCGCCGAGGACCACACCGCCGTCTTCCACGACATGATCGAGGATCTCCTTTTCGCAATCTGCCGCGATGGCGCCCCGCCCGAGGTGACCGTCTGCCCGGAGTACCGGGACGGGATCGACGCCCTCTACCCCGAGGTGCACTGCCGCAGCGCCTACGCGGCCTTCTCGTCGTTCCTGCGGGGGCGATCGGCCGGCTATCTCGCCGTCCTCGCCGGTCTCGAGAGGCTGCGGGCGGGGGGAGCGAGCTACATCCCCGCGTTGAACGCGATCCTCTGCATCGCCCCGGGCGACGCGCAGCGGGCGCACGAGGCAACGCGCTTCGTCCTCTACGCGATGCGCGACGAGATCGGCCGGGCGCGCCGCCGCGTCCGGCCCGCGTCCGACCGCTTCTGCGCCTTCGTCATCGAGGAGGCCCTCTGCCGCTTCGGCTCTCGGCTCCTCTCGCCGGCGGGCGAGGCGGGGGAGGCCGATCCGCTCGTGGCGGCGATCGACGGCCGCGGTGTCTGCCGCCGCCCGGCGGGGCGCCTCGCGCTCGAGGAGACGCGGCGGCTCGCCGCCCACTTCAAGTACCACGTGCGCCGGGAGCGGACGGGGCTTCTGCGGACGACGGCCCGCCTCGCCCGCCTGTACCGGCTGCCGATCCGTCGCCGCCTCGTCGTCGTCGACGCTCTCGGGCACACCCTCGGCGACGCCCTTCACCGGGCCTTCCTCGACGGGCGGGTGACGTCGCAGGAAATCCGCGCCCTCTTCGAGGCTCCCCTCGAGAAGCCGGGGGAGGCGCGAACGCGGTACCTCGACCTCGTCCGCCGGCTGAAGCCGGACCGGGGCGCCTGGGACCGTCCCCGGCGCGCCAACGCCCGCCGCGGGCCTTTTGTTTGACATTTCCCGGCGCACCCGGCACAATTCCCGCAATGCGACGCGGGACCGCGCCCTGCAGGCGCCGGCGCGCGCCGCCGGGAGGAGCCGACGTGGAGGACGCGAGGGACATCGTCGGGACGACCGTCCTCGTCTCCCTGCGGGAGACCGGGGGGCTCGCCTTCGCCGGCATCCCCGGCGAGGGCCCCTTCTTCTGCCGTGTGACGGCGGTCGACGAGGTCGGCCTGTGGGTCCGCAGCCGCACCTTCACCACGATCGAACTCGCCGACGAGGCGGGCAGGGCCGTCCCGAAACGAAAGCGGCGGCGGGAGACGCACGTCGTCGACATCCTCCTGCCATGGCGGAACGTCGCGACCGTGGTGGCCTTCGAGGACGAGGTCCCCGCGGCGGCCGACGCCGAGGCGCTCGGCGAGGTGGACGGGGAAAGCCGGATCGGGTTCGTCACCTGACGTCTCCCCCGGAACGCAAGGAAGAAACCATAGCCCGGCAGGACGGGAACGCGGATATGAAGGAAACCCTCAGAAGACGGTTCCAGCGCATGCGGCCGGGGATCCTCGTCATCATCTCCTTCGCCGCGGCGGCCCTGGCCGGCGCGCTGCTCCTCGCCCTGCCGGCCGCCTCGACCGGCCCGCGGCTCGGCTTCGTCGACGCCCTCTTCACGTCGACCTCGGCGATCTGCGTCACCGGGCTCGTCGTCATCGACATCGGCACGCGATTCACCGCATTCGGCAAGTCGGTCGTCATGGTCCTGATCCAGCTCGGCGGCCTCGGCGTGATGACCTTCTCCGTCTTCCTCTTCCTCTTCCTCGGCAGGGGGCTCGGCGTCCGCCAGCGGTGGATCGTCACCGAGAGCTTCACCGCCACGCCGATCCGCGAGATCCCGCGCCTCATCAGGTCGATCTTCGCCTTCACCTTCCTCGTCGAGGGGACGGGAGCGGTCCTGCTCTACCTGCACTGGCACGGGCGACTGCCGGCCGGCGAGGCGGTCTTCGCCGCCGTCTTCCACGCGATCGCGGCCTTCTGCAATGCCGGCTTCTCCTTTTTCGAGACGAGCTTCGTCGCCTGGAAGGGCTCGGTCCTTCTCAACACGACGATCATGGCCCTGATCGTCGTCGGCGGGCTCGGCTTCCCCGTCATCTACGAGCTCATCGGCTGGACAAGGAACCGCCGCCTGCACCGCCGGACGGCGATCTCGCTCCACTCGCGGATGGTACTGTGGACGACGGCGATCCTCGTCGTCGGCGGCACGATCGTGATTTTCCTCCTCGAGGGAACCGGCGCGATGGCCGCGCTCGGATGGAAGGAGCGGTTCTTCACGGCGCTCTTCCAGTCGGTCACGGCCCGGACCGCCGGCTTCAACACGCTCGATATCCCCGCCCTGCGCGGGGCGACGCTCTTCATCCTCGTGATGCTGATGTTCGTCGGGGCGAGCCCCGGCTCCTGCGGCGGGGGGATCAAGACGACCTCGGTGGCCACGATGGCCGCGATCCTCTCGAGCAAGATACGCGGCCGCGAATCGGTGAGCATCTTCCGGCGGACGATCCCCGAGGAGACGGTCTCCCGGGCGCTGGCGATCTTCATCCTCGCCGTCCTCGTCGTGACGGCCGGTTTGATCATGCTCCTCGTCGCCGAGATCGGTCCGGGAAACCCCGGCAGGACGGGCTTTCTCGCCTACGCCTTCGAGGCGATCTCGGCCTTCGGTACCGTCGGCCTCTCGATGGGGATCACGGCGGGGCTCTCGACGGCGGGAAAATTCGTCATCATCGCGCTGATGTTCCTCGGGCGGGTGGGACTGCTCACCGTGGCGTACGTCGTCACCCGGCGCGAGCACGTCACCTACTTCCGGTACGCGGAAGAGAAGGTGATGATCGGGTAGGGCCCCGGGAGGCCCCGCGAAAGGAAGAACGATGGCACACAAGTACGCGGTGATCGGTCTCGGCAATTTCGGATTCTACGTCACCCGGACCCTCTTCGAGGAGGGGCACGACGTGATCGCGATCGACCGGGACGAGGAACGGATCCAGAAGGTGTGCCCCTACTGCTCGCAGGCGATCCAGGGCGACGTGACGCAGAAGGACATGGTCCGCACGCTGGGCCTGGAGGAGATGGAGGCGGTGATCGTGAGCATGGGCGGGGACGCCAACGCGGCAACCCTCGCCACCCTCTACGTGAGGGAGCTCGGCGTGCCTCGCATCCTCGTGAAGGCCACGAACGAGGACCACGGGAAGATCCTGAGCAAGGTCGGCGCCACCGACGTGATCTACCCGGAGAAGGACATGGCGATCAAGACGGCGCGGAGCCTCTCGACGCCCGACATCCTCGACTACTTCCCCATGTCGGGGAATTTCATGATCGCCGAGATCGCGCCGGTCGACGCCTTCGTCGGAAAGAGCCTCGCCGAGCTGCAGCTCCGCACGCGATTCAACATCAACGTCGTCGGCATCAAGGAGCTCGTCCCCGAGAACTTCATCCTCGTTCCCCCGGCGGGGTTCACGATCAAGCACAGCGACATCCTGGTCGTGATGGGCCACCGGGACGACATAGACAAGCTCAAGAACCTGAAGAAGGAATAGGCACCGCACCGTCCGGCGGCGAAGCCGAGCCGCGACCGCCGGGCAACAAAAGGAGACCGGATGACCGTCAAGAGAACCTTCGCCGTCCTGATCGCCCTCTGTCTCGTTTTCGCGGCAGCCGCTCCCGCCGGGGCCGCGACGTTCGGCTTCCGCGTTCGCGGCGGCTTCGAGCACATCGGCTACGGCGACTTCAACGACTGGGCCGACAACGTAAACGACACGGTCTTCCCCGAGGCGGGGATCACCGAGAAGATCGACAATCTCACGTGGATCCCCGCCTTCCAGGCCGAACTGGTCAGGGGGATCGTCCCGAACGTCGAGCTGGCGATCGGTGCGGGCGTGATGCGCGGCAAGAGCGAGCTGAACATTTCCTACGGGGGCGCGGCAGGCTTCGAGTACGAGCACGCGGTGACGGCCTTTCCCTTCACCGCCACGGTCTATGTCAACCCGCCGCTGCCCGTGATGAAGCCCTTCGTCTACGCCGGGGCCGGCGCCTACCTCACCAAGCTGAAGTTCGAGCAGTACCTTTATGGCGGCACGGACAACATCGACTTCGAGGCCGACCTCGACACGTGGGGATTCGGCATCCACGGCGGCGCCGGGGTCTCCTTCGATCTCGTGCCGATGGTCTCGCTCGAGATCGGCGTCCAGGGACGCTGGTGCACGATGAAGGGATTCGAGGGAACGGCCACCGACAACACGACGGGGGAGACGGAGGACGTCTTCCTCGCGAAGGAGGGCGTCGAGCTCTTCGGCCCCGAGACGATCACCGAGAAGGGCAACTACGAGGAGGCGGAGGTCGGCCTCTCCGGTTTCGGGGTCACGATCGGCCTGAAGATGGCCTTCTAGCGGCGGGGGAGAGGGAATGAACGGCATCGGCAGGTTCCCGCGCACCTTCTGGACGGCGAACACGATCGAGCTCTTCGAGCGGCTCGCGTACTACGGGATGAACGTCATCATCTCGATCTACCTCACGCGCCGCGTGGGGTTCAGCACGGAGCTCTCCGTCTCTATCGTCGGCTGGTTCATCGCCTCCCTCTATCTCCTGCCGATACCGGCGGGGGCCGTCTCCGACCGGATCGGCTTCCGCAACGGGCTCTTCATCGCCTTCGGGGTGCTCGCCGCCGGCTACGCCGTCCTCGGGCTCTTCCCCTCGAAGGCGACGTGCGTCGTCGCGCTCGCCCTCATCGCCGTGGGCGGGGCCTTCGTCAAGCCGGTGATCTCGGGGACGGTGAAGAAGACCTCGCCCGAGGGGCTCTCCAAGATCGGGTTCTCGATCTTCTACATGATCGTCAACGTCGGGGGCTTCACCGGCAAGATCGTCGCCAAGCTCCTCCGCCAGGACCTCGGGCACTGGATCGCCCGCTCGGGGAACGAGGGACTCGCCCGCTGGGTGGAGGCCAACGTGCCGCCCTTCGCCCTGACACCCGAGATCGCCGCGCGGGCCGCCGAGCAGCATCCGCCGATGGAGCCGGCGGCCTTCCTCGACATGCTGAAGTGGCAGGGGCTCGGGATGCAGGCGATCTGCCTCTTCTCGACGGCGATGGCGCTCGTGGCCCTCCTCTTCGTCTTCTTCCTCTACCGCGAGCCGGACCGCGCGGGGGAGCCGGTCGCATCGACGAAAGAAACCTTCCTCGACATGTTCCGCGTCCTGAGGGACGTCAAGTTCATCGTCTTCCTCGTGATCTTCGCCGGCTTCGACCTGATGTTCTGGCAGCTCTACCTCTCCGTGCCCCTCTACATCGTCAGGCACATCTCCGAGACGGCGCCGATGGCCCTGATTGTGGCGATCAACCCGGGGATGATCATCCTGCTCCAGCTGCCGATCGCCTGGCTCGTGCGGAGGATGAATTCCCGCTCGGCGATGTTCCTCGGCGTGGCGATCTCGACCGTGGCGATGGTGCTGCTCGGGGTCCTCCAGACGCTGCCCGGGGTCTGCGTGGCCATCGCCTGCTTCGCCATCGGCGAGATGACCTTCGCCCCGCGGTTCCTCGACTACGTCGCCGGGCTCGCCCCGAAGGGGAAGGTGGGGCTCTACCTCGGCTACTCATACCTTCGCTCCTTCATCGCCAACGCCGCCGGCGGGCCCCTCTCGGGGTATCTGCTCGCGAAATACGTCCCCGAGACGGGCGCGCGCGATCCGGCGAGGCTGTGGTTCACCTTCGCCGCGATCGGCGTGGCCACCCTCGTCGCCCTCGCCCTCTACAACCGCTTCGCCGGGGTGGAGGCGGAGGGGGCCGAGCCGGCATGATCGCCGGAGTGCCGGCCCTCGACGCGGCCGTCGTCATCCTCTATCTCCTCGTCGTCTTCGGGATCGGCGCGGCCCTCGCGCGGCGCGCCTCGCGCGGCACCGACGACTTCTTCGTCGCCGGGCGATCGCTGCCCTGGTGGGTGATCGGCACCTCGATGGTGGCCACCACCTTCGCCGCCGACACGCCGCTCGTCGTCTCCGGGCTCGTCGCCCGGGGCGGGATCTGGCAGAACTGGATCTGGTGGTACTACGGGATCGGCGCGATCGTCGCCGTCTTCCTCTTCGCCCCCCTCTGGCGGCGGGCGGGCGTGACGACCGACGCCGAGCTCGTCGAGCTGCGCTACGACGGCCGGCCGGCGGCGGGGCTGCGCTGCTTCCGCGCCGCGTGGTTCGGCGTCTGCCAGAACGTCCTCGTCATCGCGTGGGTGATGCGGGCGATGGCCAAGATCATCCTCACCGTCACCGGGTGGGGGGAAGGGGCGGCCGTGCTCGGGATGAGCGCCGAGGTGGCGGTCGTCCTCGCCCTCTTCGTCGTGGCGGTGGGCTACACGGCCCTCTCGGGCCTCTGGGGGGTCGTCGTCACCGACCTCCTCCAGTTCGCGCTCGCGATGTTCGGCTCGATCTGGCTCGCCGTCGCCGCCCTCCGCCGGCTCGGCGGGATCGGGGCGGTCGCCGGGACCATCGCGGCGCGCGGCTTCGACGCGGCGGCGATCCTGCGGATCGTGCCGACGCCGGCGTCGCTCGCCGCGGCCAATCCCTTCACCGAGTTCCTCCTGCTCGTTTTCGTCGTCTGGTGGGCCTCCTACTCTGTCGACGGGGGCGGGTACCTCTCCCAGCGCCTCTTCGCCGCGAAAAACGAACGCCACGCCACGCTCGGATTCCTCTGGTACGCCGTCGCGCACATCTGCCTCCGGCCGTGGCCGTGGATCCTCGTCGGCCTCTGCGGGATGGCGATGCTCGGCACGGTGGAGGACCCCGAGACCTACTACCCGCTCATGATGCGCCGGATCCTGCCGGCGGGGGTCTTCGGGATCGTCCTCGCCTCTTTCGTGGCCGCCTTCATGTCGACGATCGACACGCAGCTCAACTGGGGCTCCTCGCTCGTCGTGAACGATCTGCTCCGCCGCTTCCTCTGGAAGGGGCGGAGCGAGCGCGAGTACGTCGGCGCGGCGCGGATCGCCGTTCTCGTCCTCGCGCTGCTCGGCGCGCTGGCGAGTTTCGCCGTCACCGACATCTCGGCCGCCTGGAAGCTGATCCTCTCGGTGACGGCGGGGGTCGGCTCGGTCTACATCGCCCGCTGGTACTGGTGGCGGGTGAATGCGTGGTCGGAGATCACGGCGATGGCGGCGGCGATCCTCACGACGGGCGTGTTCGCCCTCCTCGGGCGGAGCGAGGCCATGGCCGGCCGTGCCTTCCTCGAGTTCCCCTTCTCGACGGCGCTCACCGTCTGCGTCTCGGTGCCCGCCTGGGTGGCCGTCACGTTCCTCACGCGCCCCGTCGACCGCCGGCGCCTGGAGGCCTTCGTGGAGCGCGTGCGCCCCGGCGGCCCCGGCTGGCGCCGCGTCTACACGGCCCGCCCCGATCTCGTGCCGCGGCCCGGGGGGCGCCGCACGACGCTCCGGATCGCCCTGGGGCTCGTCGCCCTCTACTCCTCGCTCATCGGGATCGGTCGTATCGTCCTCGGCTCGCCGAAGCCGGGGATCGCCCTCGTCCTCCTCGCCCTCATCGCCGCCGCGGGGCTGTGGCGCGCGTCGCGGTGATCCGTCCCGCCTCGAAACCGTGACAGATATCGTGTGTACTCGTATTGAACGATCCGATCTGCGATGGCTGCTCGTTGAGAGGCGGCCATGGAAGGAGAGCGGTCCGATGATGCGCTTGAGAGGATTCGCGCCGGCATCTCTGATGTGTTTGCTCGCGCTCGGGACGTGTGACGCGGCGGAAGGTGCGACGATCCTGGTGCGGCAGGACGGGACGGGGGATTATACGCTGATAAGGCCGGGGATAAGCGCGGCGACGAATGGTGATACGGTTCTCGTGGGGCCGGGGGAATACTACGAGCCGACGATCGAGATCCGGAAACCTGTTCATCTGATCAGCGAGGAGAAGCCAATCGTCACGACGATCCGGATGTACAGCGGATGGGTGATGGAATGCGTGACGGTGGTTGATATATTGAATGTGGCCGAACCATGCACGGTGGAGGGATTTACGATCAGGGGCGCGAGGGACGGGTTCGCAGAGTCGGGTGGCGGAATCTTCAACGCCAACTCAAATACCACGATCCGCAACAACATCATAACCGACAACTGGTGCTCTGGTGGCGGCGGGATGGATATCTCGGGCAGTCCGGGCGCGGTGGTCGAGTACAACCTGATCACGCTGAACGAGGCCGTTACGGGTGGCGGGATCAAGGGACTGCTGAGAGACAGGTGATCGCCGCCGGAAGACGAGCGCTTCACGTTCCCGCTTTCGAATCGATACCAACGAGACCGAACAGCAGATCGCCGACGACACGGCGCTCGGAGAACGCGTCGACGTACGCGCTCGCGTTACGGACGATCGAATCCCTGAGCTCATCGTCCGATGCCAGGAGATCGATCGCCGCGAGGAGGTCGCCAGGCGATTCCGGGGGAACGAGCACGCCCCGCTTTCGATCGGGGACGATCTCCGGGATGTATTTCCACCGGGACGCGACGACCGGCACGCCGGCGGCGAAGGCCTGGAGGATGACGGCCGGATGGCCTTCCCCCGCGTGGAACGTGGGGAGGAGAAGCGCGTCGTAGCGGAGGATCGTGGAAACGACGTCGGCGGGGGCGAGGATGCCTCCGTAACGGACGTTCCCGGACGGGGAGACGCGGTCCATGAATTCGGCCCGGTCGCGATCGACGATCGGGCCGTAGAGATCGCAGGAGAGATCCTGTCGCCCGGCGAGGGCGTCGGCGATCGTGAAGACGCCCTTCTCACGTTTCACCTGGCCGACGAAGACGCACCTGCCGTCGAATCGCGCGTTTCCGCGGGATCGGCCGATGTCCGCGTCGCGGATGAAATTGGGCAACCGCCGCATCCGGTCGACGGGAATACCGGTGGCCGAGGAGAGCGTCCGAGCGAACCCGTCGGTCTCGGGCAGCAGGTACGCGGCCCGGTGCAGCAGCCGCACGGCGACCTTCCTCCTGATCGAACCGGCCGCATCGATCCCCTCGGCGAGCGAGGTGCCGAACATCTTCACGACGAAGCGCTTCCGTGACGCCGCGAGGATTCCCATCAAAACGAGTCCGGCGGTGAGCAGGAATGACGTATTCGCGCAGATGATGACGAAGCGCGACCGGGGCAGCTTCCGGGCGAGCTCCCGCATGATCCGCAGGAACCGGACGGCGTCCCTCGCGCGGTAGGGATCGCCGGCCATCCGGATCCTGTCCGTCGACGTGCTGTTGATCGTGGCCACGTCGATGCCCGCCTCGCGCCAGTATCCGCTGGCGGCGAGGTTCATCGTGAAGACGGAATCCCCGCCGATGCACGGCGGCAGGGGACCGATGACGAGAAGGCGATCTCCTTTCATCTCCCGTCGATTGTACCACCGCCCGC
Source organism: Candidatus Krumholzibacteriota bacterium (assembly GCA_016931295.1). Lineage (NCBI taxonomy): Bacteria > Candidatus Krumholzibacteriota > Candidatus Krumholzibacteriota bacterium. The sequence goes on along the minus strand of JAFGEZ010000046.1, from coordinate 17,662 downwards.
GCGGCCGGGCAACGACGGACCCCGCCTTGACAGGCCGGCCGCGATCGGGTAGGCTTCGGTCGACCCCGCCAGGAAGAACACGGTTACATCCATCCCGTGGAGGCCCGTTCCCGTGAGCGACGACGGTGGCGATCGACTTGCCGTCTCGGTGGTCATCCCCTGCAGAAACGAGGCGTCGACGATCGGCGAACTGCTCGAATTCCTTCTCGCCGTGACGGGGGAGGAGGACGAGATCCTCGTCGCCGACGGGATGAGCGACGACGGAACGAGAGGGATCGTCGAGGGCTTCGCCGCGAGGGATCGTCGCGTGGCACTCGTGGACAATCCCGGACTGCACGTGTCCAGCGGGCTGAACAGGGCGATCCGCGCATCCGGTGGCGCATACGTGCTCCGGATGGACGCGCACACGCGCTACGCTCCCGACTACATCGAGGCCTGTATCGGGGAGCTCGAGCGGACGGGGGCGGACAACGTCGGCGGGCCGCAGCTCGCCGACGGGCGCGGATATGTCGGCGGCGCCATCGCCGCGGCCTGCCTCTCGCCGATCGCCGTGGGGGGATCGCGCATCCACGATCCCGATTACGAGGGCCCGTCCGACTCGGTGATCTACGGCTGCTGGCGCAGATCGCTGTTCGATCGCGTCGGTCTCTTCGACGAGGAGCTCGTCCGCAACCAGGACGGTGAGCACAACCGGCGCATCGCCGCCGCCGGCGGCCTGATCCGGCAGACGCCCCGCATCCGGTCGTGGTACACGCCGCGGGGCGATCTGCTCTCGCTCGGCGGGCAGTACGAGCAGTACGGCTACTGGAAGGCCCGGGAGATCCGGACGTTCCGCGCCGTCCGGTCGTGGCGGCATCTCGCGCCGGGTCTCTTTGTTGCCGCGTTGGCGGCGCTGGCGGTCGGCGGCCTCGCTTCCCGGCGGTCGCTCGGGCTCGCCGGGGCCCTCGGCGCGGCCTATCTCCTGTTTCTCGCCCTTTCGGCGATTTGTCTCTGCGTCCGACGCGGGGGCTGGCGGTTCCTGCCCGTCATTCCCGCGGCCTTCGCGTTCATGCAGCTGGGGTACGGGATCGGGTTTCTCCGGGGCGCGTGGGATTCCTGGGTGCTGGGGCGGCCGGCGCGGGCGCGGTTCACGCGGTTGACCCGGCGGTCTGGCCGCGCCGGGGACGATGGCCCGCCCGGGCGGAGCCGGAAGGAAACGGAAGGCGGATCGTCGTGAAAAGCGGAGCAGGGACGGCGCTGGTCACCGGGGCGTCGCGGGGCATCGGCCGCGAGATGGCCCGCGTGCTCGCCGAACACGGGCACGATCTCGTCCTCGTCGCCCGGGACGGCAGGGCGCTCGACCGGTTGCGGGATGAGATCGAGGGCGAATCCGGCGTGCGCGTCATGGTCATTCCCGCCGACCTGTCGGAGCCGGGCGCCGCCGACGCGATCCACGGGAAACTCGCCGGCGAGGGGATCGGGGTCGATGTCCTCGTCAACAACGCCGGATTCGGCCGGTACGGTCCCTTCCACGAATCGGACCGGGACGCGGCGCTGCGCATGATCCGGTGCAACGTCGTCGCGCTCACCGAGCTCACGAGACTGCTCCTGCCCGGCATGGTGGCGCGCGGACGGGGGCGGATCCTCAACCTCGCCTCGACGGCCTCATTCAGGCCCGGTCCCTTCATGGCGGTCTATTTCGCGACCAAGGCCTACGTCCTTTCCCTCTCCGAGTCGCTCGCCGCCGAGCTCGCGGGCACCGGCGTCACCGTGACGGCCCTCTGTCCGGGGGCGACGGCCACCGGATTCGCCGGGGCGGCGGGAACGGCCGAGTCGCGCGCCGCCGAGCTGAAGGGGATTCCGGGGCCGCGCGAGGTGGCCCTCTTCGGGTACCGGAGCATGACGGCCGGCAGGGCGGTCGCCGTGCACGGCCTGGCGAACCGCCTGATCGTCGGGGCGCTGCGATTCATGCCGCGAAGGCTCGTGGCCAGGATATCGCGGCGTGTGAGGGAGACGCCATGACGGTGACGGCGAAGGACACGGTGACGATGGAATCGGCGGCGGTCGATGCCGCCGTCGATCGGAGCGCCGCCGCCCCGGCGCCGGAGGTCGCGCATGCCGGCGGGGCACTCGCCGGGCCAGTGCCGGCGGCGATCCGCCCGGCGGGGCTCCGCGAGGTCCGCTGCGGCGGCCTGCCGCTCCTGACGGGGCGGTTCGAGGATGCGGCCGACTGGATCGTCGCCGAGGCGGGCGCCTCGGGCCCGGCGCCGACGATCGTCACGCACATCAACATCAGCAACATGTACCGGCTCGAACGGCGCCCCGCCCTGCGGGAGTGGCTGGCGCGCGACGGCGTGATGATCCTGGACGGGATCGGGCTCAAGGTGGGCGGCCTCGTCTCCGGGCTCGGGTGGCTTCCCGACCTGAACGGCACGGACCTCTTCCCCTTCGTGATGGAGCGGGCCGCGTCCCGCGGCATCGGCGTGTTCCTTCTCGGCGGGGAACCGGGAGTGGCGGAACGCGCGGCGGCTCGAATGAAGGAGCGCTACGACGGGATCGCGATCGCGGGATGCCTGGACGGCTACTTCGGTCGCGGAGAGGAAGCGGCGATCGCCGCGCGGATCCGTCGAAGCGACGCGCGCCTGCTCCTCGTGGGCAGGGGGTTCGTCAGGCAGGAAGCATTCGTCCTCCGCCAGCGCGACCGCCTGGGCGTCTCCCTCGCGTGGAACGTCGGCGGGCTCTTCGATTTCGTGTCGGGCGCGAAGCCGCGGGCGCCGCTCGTTCTGCGACGCGTCCGGCTCGAGTGGCTCTACCGGTTCCTGCTCGAGCCGCGGCGGATGTGGCGGCGCAATCTCGTCGAGGCGCCGGCGCAGCTCGCCCGGATACTTCGGCGCCGGCCGGCGCGGGTCGCGGAGCGGCGGGGTGCGGCGCGCGATGAGTGACAAACGACCCGATACGGTTCCCCTGCTCGTCACGATGGACCTGGAGTTCGCGCCGGACCACGACGCCGAGGCGCAGAGCCGTGTGCTCGGACGACTCGCCGGCGATCTCGCCCCGATGGGGATTCCCCTGACGGTGTTCGCCACCGCCGACGCGGCCGAGCGGTTCGCCGGGCCGGTTCGCCGCCTCGCGGGCGACGGGCACGACATCGCCTGCCACGGCCTCGACCACGGGCGGTGGGAAGACTACCGCGCGCTGCCGTTCGAGCGGGCGCGCTCGTCGATCGGCGAGGCCGCCGGGCGGATCGGGGCGATCGCCGGCGAGCGGCCCACGAGCTTCCGCGGTCCGGGGATGACCACCTCGTCCGCCGCCCAGCGGGCGCTCGAGGAACACGGGTTTCTCGCCGACTTCTCGGTCTGCCCGCAGCGGATCGATCTCGTCGGCCGGGCCGGGGACGATCCCGCCCGGCTCGTCGCGCCGCGGCGGCCCTACCGGCCGAGCGCCGATTCTCCCTACAGGAGGGGAACGCGCCCGATCCTCGTCGTGCCTTTGAGCGGCTTCGGCGCGCCCTTCCTCTCCGGCGTGCTGTTCATGGTCGGCCCGGGTGCGATGAAGCTCTTCTTCCGCGCGCTCCTCGCCGAGGCGAGGCGCACCGGCTCGCCGATCGTCTACCTCTTCCACTCCTACGAGTTCGCCGCGTACACGGGTGTCGACGGCGGCGCCGCGCGCGACGGCCATGCCCGCGGCGACGGGCCGGTGGCGCGCAGGCGGCTGCACCGGCTCTACATGCGCAGCCGCCGCCGGCGCTACGAGGCGACGCTCTCCCTCTTCGACTACATGCGCTCGTTCGGGGACGTCCGGCCGATGACCGCCCGGCAATTCCTCGGATCGCGGCCGGCCGGGGGGCGTGATCGCACGTGAGCGGCCTGCTCGCATGGACGATGTCGCGGCTCTTCCGGACGCCGCCCTACCTCATCCTCTTCGTCAGCGACCGGTGCTGGAACCGCTGCCGGCACTGCTGGTACACCGCGGAGTGGAAGAAGGTGCACCTGCGGGGCGCATCCCTGGATCTCGACGAGCTCTCCAGGCTCGCCGCCTCGATCGGGCGGATACGCTTTCTCAGTCTGACCGGCGGCGAGGCCTTCCTGCGCGAGGACATCGTCGAGATCGCGTCGGTGTTCGCCCGGAAGACCCGCCTCGCCCGGTATGAGATACCGACCTCCGGGTTCGATACGGACCGGGTCGTCTCGGTGACCGGGCGGCTGCTCCGCGCGACCGGTCCGATCCCCCTCCGCGTGGACGTCTCCCTCGACGGCACCCGCGAGACGCACGATCGCACCCGGAACGCCCCGGGCGGCTTCGACAACGCCCTCCGGACGATCCGCGAGCTCCGCCGGATCGGGGAAAGGCACGATCATTTCGACCTCGGCGTCATCACGACGATGACTGCCTTCAACCAGGACGAGATCGAGGAGATCGCCGCCGTGGTGAAGGAGGCGAACCCCGGGGGGGAATGGATGATCAACGTCGTCAGGGACCGGCCCCGCGACTCGTCCGCCTCGGCGGTCGATCCCGCGCGCTACCGGCGGGCCCACGAGATCGTCGACGGGTGGATCCGCGAGGGCGGCTATCGCGGCCACCGGGGGCACCGGTCGGCCGGGTGGCTGAGCGCGAAGAACGCGACCCGGCGCGGGGCGATCATGCGGTTGCTCGAGGGCAGGCCGCCGGCCGGGTGCTGCGCCGCCGGCGCGCTCGCCGGCGTGATCCATCACGAGGGCACCGTCATGGCCTGCGAGTCGCTCGACGAGTCGTTCGGCAACCTCCGCGATCACGATTTCGATCTTCCGGCCGTCTGGCGGTCGCCGCGGGCCGAGGGGCTCCGCGCGTGGATCCGGGAGACGCGCTGTTCGTGCACGCACGAGTGCTTCCTCTCGGTCAGCCTCCTCATCCAGCCGCGCTTCTGGCCGGAGCTGGTCGGCGGGCGGATCCGGCTCCTGCTATCGGGGAGGAAAGGAACCCGCCGTGCATGATCTCCCCGCCGCCGCCGTGACGGTCGTCGTCGCCTGGGTTCTCCTCGAGATCGCCTGCGCGGCGGCCCTGCGGCATCTCCACCGGCGCACGGGGATCTATTACCTCCCCCGCCGGGCGCCGCGTCCGAGCGCGAGGTGCCTGGCCTTCGTCTCGCGCCTTCTCGCCGAGGAGGGCCGGGGGAAAGTCATGCAGTACAGCGAAACGCTCGGCTGGACGATCCGGCCGGATATCGACGACGATGCGCACGGCACGAACGCTGCGGGGGCGAGGGGGCGGCGGGCGTACGACCCCGCGGTCGCACCCGGCCGCATCCGCGTCACCACCTTCGGGGACTGCCTGACCTTCGGCGAGGGCTGCGCCCTCGAGGACACCTGGCAGCGGCAACTCGAGGAACTCGACGGCCGGTTCGAGGTGATGAACTTCGGCGTCGACGGCTACGGGCCGGGGCAGGCCTGGCTGCGCTACCTCGACACCCTCGCGGCCGTGCCGAGGCAGGACGCCGTCGTCTTCGCCCTCGTCTCGACGAACGTATTCAAGCCCCTCAACGTCTTCAGGCCGTTCTTCTCCTACGACCACGGCATCATGATGTCGAAGCCCGGGTTCGCCCTCTCCGGCGGACGGCTCGAGAAGCTGCCCAACCCGATCGGCCACCTCGAGGGCTACCGGCGCCTGCTCGACGATCCCGTCGCGGAGCTCCGGCGCATCGGCCAGGTTGACGCCTACCACCGGGCGTCGTACGCGGGCGGCCGTCTCGATGTCCTCGCCTCCGTGCGCCTCCCGAAGATGCTGCTCGCCGAGTACCGGAAGCGGCGCGCGGTCGTCGACCGCCGGGGACGCATCAGGACGGGTTCGGCGGCCCTGGAGACGACCCTGCGGATCCTCGACGCCGCAGGCGAGGCGGTCAGGGCGCGTGGCGCCGTCCCCCTCTTTCTCCTTCTGCCGCTGAAGCGGGAGATCGAGCGCTTCAGGAGGAGCGGGACGAGGCCCTGCGGGGCCGTCGCCGGCCACCTCGCGGCCCGGGGGTACGCCTGTCTCGACGCGCTCGACGCATTCGGGCGGGCGCGGGAACCGGGGGCGGAGGATCTCTTCGCCGGCAGGCACTACTCGCCGCGGGCCAACGGCCTGATCGCCGCCGCGCTCGCCGGGGCCCTGGGAAACCTTCTCGACGGGAGAGGGGTTCAGGTTGGACCGGGGCCGGCGGGATCGAACGAGGCGGCCAGCTCGCCAACGGCCGACCGGTAGCGATCGAGCCAGTCCGCCGGGACGGCGTAGAGCCGGTGCGCCGCGCTCTCGAGAAAGCGCCGCTGGATGTCGAGGAGCGCCTCCACGCCGCGCAGGATCCGCGCGAATCCGCGGCTCGCATCGGTGTCGTCGCGCTCGTGCGCGAGGACGAAGAGGCAGGCGTCGACGATCTCGCGGAGGGAGCAGCGGTCCGTGTAGATCGACCAGTGCGAGGCCGAGCCGAAGAGCAGGGATTCCCGGAAGAACCAGTAGGTGATCGTCCGGTACCGGTCGAAGGCGACCGGCTCCAGCGCCGTCGTGCGTCGCAGCCGGAGCGCGGTCCGTTCGAGAACGCGCCCGGTGTCGAGTCCGTCGAAGATCGCGGCCAGCGTCCCCGCCGGCGGGACCGGCGCCCGGTCGCCCAGGGTCGGCCACCAGGCGTCGAGCCGTTCGTGCGCGGGCAAAAGCAGGCGTGTTGCGCCGAGAAGGCCGGCGAGGCGCGTGTCGTTCGGAAGACGCCGGTAGAGGGGGATCATGTGGCGCAGGGCGTAGAGTTCCGGCAGCCGTCCCCCGTCGGCGGGAGCGCCGGGCGGCGAGAGGCGCAAAACGGCCGGATCGCCGAAGAGGGGGTGGCGGAGGATGCGCAGATGTCCCGCCTCGCGATCGTGTCCTGTCGGCGAGGAGCGTTCGAGGATCTCTCCGTACGGCGTCCTCTCCGCCTCGGCCGAAAGGCCGGCGGCGTCGGCGGCGTCCGCGGTCGTCACGATGCCGACATGCTCCCAGAACGGCGCGGTGTGGCCCGCGTACCGGTCGGGATTGAGGGGCAGGTAGCGGATCGTCGGCCGCTCCGTGCCGGGGCGAAGGCGCAGGCTGCGCTCGACCGCCTCGCGCAGGGCCTCGAAGAGCTTCCCGTGCGCCGCCGCCGTGGGGTGGCAGTAGTCGACGAAGTCGTCGTCGGAGAGGAGCCGCGCCATGCCGATACGGTGCACGGCCGCCCGCTCTCCCGGTTCGATGCGGGCGAGCGCCTCGCGGTAGCGCTCCGTGACGCGGTAGGTCCCCGTGTCCGCCTCGCGCGCCGCCGCGAAGAGGGCGTTTGCCCGGTCCGTCTCGCCGAGGGCGCGGCAGGCGACGGCCCGGTTGAATTCGATCATGGGCGGGAGGGGGATGCCGCGGGCGGGGATGGCGTCGAGCGCATCGCGCGCCGCGGCGGGATCGCCCCGCTCGAAGAAAATCGAGGCGATATTGTTTTGGGCGATGACCGACTGCTCGGAGCCGGACGCCCCGTCGATCACGCGGCTATAGGCGGCCTCGGCCTCGTCGAGCCGGCCCGCTCCCTGGAGACGGATGGCCCCGGTCAGGGCGGATGCCGATTCGCCGGCCAGGAGCGGCTGGTCGTCCTGGACGTTCATCACCTTGTAGAAGAGGACGTTGCCGGTGTTGTTGCAGGGCGGGAAATCCCGTTTCGAGGCGGGCTCGACGAGGATCGCCTCCGTGCCCGTCCCGGCGGCCCGGCGCACGATCTCCGCGATGAAGCGTGCGTAGTCGTCGGGGGAGACGCACCGTTCGGGGGGACGGGCGCAAAGCGGGTACGCGGCGAATGCGTACGGACGGTTCCGGCGCGCCAGCGGCGTGCGTTTCCGGTAGAGCGCGTCGCGCAGCCGGGCGAGCGGCCCGCCACCGCCGAGGAACCCACGCCGCCCGCGATGCCCGAAGCCGCAGGCGTCGCAGTTGGCGAGACAGACGATCACCGCGTCGTATCGACTCGTTTCGGCGAGATCGCCGTAATGGGCCGCCGCGTCGGCCGCCGTCATGCCCGCCACGGAGGGGTTGTCGAAGGTGACGGGCACATCGTACGCGCAGCGCGTTTTGAACAGATCCAGCGCGTTTTCGAAGACGCCGCCGAGGCTCGACAGGGCCGAGTCGGACAGGACGAGGATGCGTATGGCCTTTCGGTTCATGGCTGGATGCCGCGTTCCGCGCCAGGCCCGGCGCGGGAAAAAACGAGAGAAATCCCCGTATGGAACGGGTATCATCGATCGCGCTGGGACGATGGACGCTCCGGGAGCAGTAGAACACACGAGCCGGCGGTTTCGCAACGAGACAACCGGCTGCGGGAAACGGAAAGGCGCGGGAACATGACGTACGCCCTGATCGGCCTGGCTCTTCTCGCCGTCGTCGGCCTGATCGCGCGGTATCGCGCGGGGAAGCGCCGGCGGGACGGAGAGCCGCGCGACGATATCTATCCCTTCTGGTAGGCCGGATTCCGCAACAAAAACGCTCCGGTTTCCGTTCTCCTTCCATGGGCGCCGCTGGCGGTCCCGGCCGTCGAAAGGCCCTTTACCCGGCGGGGACGGTCTGGTACCATGAGCGCCTGTTTTCTCACCACCCAAGGAGGACCGATGAACCGTCGTCTCATCCTCGCGGCATCCCTGTCAATCCTCCTGGCCCTCACCCTCACCCTTCCGGCACCTGCCCTCTCGGGCGAGGCGCGGCTGCTCCGGTACCCCTCGATCATGGGGAACCGCGTCGCCTTCGTCTACGCGGGGGACATCTGGGCCGTGGCGGCGACGGGGGGGACGGCCAGGCGGGTCACCTCGTTCCAGGACGGGCTCGAGGTCTTTCCGAAGATCTCTCCCGACGGCAAGTGGATCGCCTTCTCCGGCGAGTACGCCGGCACGCGGCAGATCTACGTCGTTCCCTGGGAGGGCGGCGTGCCGAAGCGCCTCACCTTCTACCCGGACGTCGGCGTGATGCCGCCGCGCGGCGGGTACGACTACATCCCCTACGACTGGACGCCGGACGGCAGGATCCTCGTCCGCCACAACCTCACGCCCTACGGGCGCCGCGTGGGGAAATACTTCCTCGTCGATCCGGCGAGGCCGGGCTTCGAGGAGCCGCTCCAGATCCCCGAGGGGGGACCGGCGAGCCTCAGCCCCGACGGGAAGAAGATCGCCTACAGCATCAAGTCGCGCGAGTTCCGCACGTGGAAGCGCTACACGGCGGGGCGCGCCCAGGACGTCTTCATCTACGACCTCGAGAAGAACGAGATCGAGAAGATCGCCGACTGGGAGGGGACCGACAACTTCCCGCTCTGGATCGGCGACGCGATCTACTACACCTCCGACCGCACGAAGACCCTCAATCTCTGGAAGTACGACATCGTCTCGGGCGAGACGTCGCAGGTCACGAACTTCGACGAGTACGACGTCCTCTGGCCGAGCCGCGGCGGCGACCGCATCGTCTTCGAGAAGGGGGGCTACCTCTTCCTGCACGATACGGCGACGGGGGAGACGACGAGGATCGCCGTCGACCTCGGCTCCGACAAGCCCTTCCTGCGCCCCGTCTTCAAGAACGTCGCCGGCGACATCGAGAGCTTCGGGCTCTCCCCCTCGGCGAAGCGCGTGGCGTTCGGGGCGCGCGGCGAGCTCTTCACCGTTCCCGCCGAGCACGGGGCCGTGCGGAACGTCTCCAACACCCCCGCGGTGCGCGAGATGTACGCCGACTGGTCGCCCGACGGGAAATATATTTCCTACGTCTCGGAAGCCGGAGGCGACTACGAGATCTGGATCCGCCCGCAGGACGGCTCCGGCGAGCCCCGGCAACTCACGACGAACTCTGACGCGTGGATCCTCTCGCCCGTCTGGTCGCCCGATTCGAAGCGGATCGCCTGGACGGACAAGAAGAACCGCCTCTGGTTCCGCGACGTCGAGGGGGGCGCGAAGACGAAGGTGGACGAGTGTCGCTACTCGGCCGTCCGGAGCCACTCCTTCTCCGCCGACGGGGCCTGGATCGTCTACGTGAAGGACGACGAGAACGGCATGACCAACATCTGGGCCTGGTCGATCGAGAAGAAGGAGCGCGTGCACCTCACCGGCGGGATCACCGACGACTGGGATCCCGTCTTCTCGACCGACGGGAAGTACGTCTACTTCGTCTCCCGCCGCGACTTCGACTACCCCGAGCGGCGCTTCGACTCGCGCATCTACGTCGGTACCCTCTCCCGCGAGACCCCGGCCCCGCTCGGGCCGCAAAGCGACGAGGAGGAACCGGCCGACGACGAGAAGAAGAACGGCGACGACAAGAAGAAGGACGAGAAGACGGACGGTGATGAGGCGCCCGTCATCACCGCGATCGACGACGGGTTCGCCGAGCGCGTCGCCGCCCTGCCGATCCCGCCGGGCCGCTACCGCGGTCTCACGGCGGTCGAGGGTGGCGTCCTCTATCTCGACGGCGACGGCAATCTCATGATGTTCGATCTCGGGAAGCGCAAGGCCGAGGAGATCATGAAGAACGTCCGGGGATACGTCGTCGCGCCGAAGGCGAAGAAGTTCCTCTGGACGGGCGGCGGCTCGTGGGGGATCGCCGATCTCAATCCCGGCCAGAAGCCGGGGGAGGGGAAGCTCGACCTCGCCGGGATGGATCTCCGTATCGATCCGCTCGTCGAGTGGAAGCAGATCTACACCGACGCGTGGCGGATCATGCGCGACTGGTTCTACGATCCCGACATGCACCGCGTGAAATGGCGTGAGATGCACGACCGCTACGCGGCGCTCCTGCCGCACGTGGCCCACCGCGCCGACCTCGACTTCCTCCTCGGCGAGCTGATCGGCGAGCTGAACGCCGGGCACACCTACGTCTTCTCCGGCGACCAGCCGCGCGTCGAACGCGTTCCGGTGGGGCTTCTCGGCTGCTCCTTCGAGCCGCACAAGGGGCGCTGGCGCATCGCCAGGATCTACGCCGGCGAGAACTGGCCCGGCCGCGCCCGCTCGCCGCTCGTCGAAGCGGGGCTGAACGTGACGGAGGGCGACTACCTCCTCGCGATCGACGGGCACGAGCTCACCGACGCGACGAGCCCCTACGCCCTGCTCGAGAACAAGGTGGGTGTCAACGTCGCGCTCACGATCGGCGAAAAGCCCTCGATGGAGGGGGCGCGCGAGGTCACCGTCCAGCCGATCGACTCCGAGCTCGATCTCCTCTACGCCGAGTGGGTGAAGGAGAACCGCCGGATCGTCGACGAGCTCTCCGGCGGGCGGATCGGCTACATCCACGTGCCGAACACCCACTACGACGGCTTCCGCGAGTTCTACAAGTTCTTCCAGCCGCTGCAGCACAAGGAAGCCCTCATCATCGACGACCGCTACAACGGCGGGGGGCACTCCCCCTACGACATGGTCGAGGTGATGTCCCACGAGGTCTTCCAGTACTGGGCCGCGCGGCACCAGGAGCTCGCGACGACGCCCTTCCTCGTCAACGAGGGGCCGAAGGTGATGCTGATCAACGGCCTCTCCTCCTCCGGCGGGGACGCCTTCCCCACCTACTTCCGCAAGGCGGAACTCGGGCCCCTCATGGGGGAGACGACCTGGGGCGGGCTGATCGGCTACGGGTTCTCGCCCGGGTTCGTCGACGGCGGCGGTCTCGCCGTGCCGGGATTCGCCTTCGTCAACACCGAGGGGGAGTGGGACGTCGAGGCGGTCGGGGTCGATCCCGACGTCTACGTCTTCGACGACCCGACGCTCATCCAGGCGGGCCGTCAGCCGATGATCGAGAAGGCCGTCGAGTACCTGCTCGAGGAACTGAAGGCGCACCCGCGCCGCGAGGTGAAGGCCCCCGAGGGGCCCGACCGCTCCTGACGGGCCGGCGCGCCGACAATCGCCGCGGCCGGGGCCTCCGGGTTCCGGCCGCGGCAACCGTCCCCGCCGATGCGGGGACGCGATCCGCTCTCTCACCGCATCGAACGGCAAGGAGACAGACGATGAGACGATTCGTGTGCGCCGCGGTCCTCGCGGCGATGGTCGCAGCGTTCCCGGCGTTCGAGGCGCTCGCCGGCGAGCGCGACCGCGTCCGCTACGAGAAGCCCTACCGCGACCCCGTTCTCAAGGAGATGAAGGCGGAGATGGATTCCCTCGCCGCCCTGCGCGGGGCCGTCACCGACTCGATCGACGCGTACTGGTCGGAAATCGAGACGGAGAAGCGGGAGAACCGGCCCGTCATCCGTTTCGATTTCTCGGAACTGAAGAAGCCCGCTTCGCCGGACGTCTTCGACGCCCCCTTCCATTTCCCGCCGGTCGCCCAGTACTACACGAGCACCTGCTGGTGCTTTTCGGCCACCTCCTTCCTCGAGTCGGAGATCCACCGGCTCACCGGCCGCGAGGTGAAGCTCTCCGAGATGCACACCGTCTACTGGGAGACGGTGGAGAAGGTTCGCGGGTGGATCGAGAAACGCGGCCACCAGCCCTTCGCCGGCGGCGCCGAGTCCGACGGCGTCCTCATCATCTGGGAGACATACGGCTGCATGCCCCACGCGGCATACCCCGGCCTCGTCGGCACCGACCGCCACAACCACTCGGAGATGAACGCCGAGATCCGCGACTATCTCGACATGATCCGCGATAAGGGCCACTGGGACGAGGAGACGGCGGTCGCGCACGTGCGGACGATCCTCGACCGGCACCTCGGAGCGCCCCCGGAGAGCTTCGAGTGGGAGGGGGAGAGCTGGACCCCCGCGCGCTTCTTCCACGAGGTCACCGGAATCGTCCCCGGCGACTACGTGGGCGTCATGTCGACCCTCTCGGCCCCCTTCTGGCGGCAGGCGCGCTTCGACGTGCCGGACAACTGGCGGCCGACCGACACCTACTGGAACCTTCCCCTCGACGAGTTCATGAACGTGATCAAGGGCGCGGCGCGGAAGGGCTACACGATGAGCATCGGGGGCGACGTCTCGGAGCCGGGCTACTACGGCTTCGAGGACGCGGCGATCGTGCCGAGCTTCGACATCCCCGGGGACTACATCGACCAGGACAGCCGGGAGTTCCGGATCCGAAGCGGCGTCACCGGGGACGACCACGGCGTCCACCTGCTCGCCTGGAAGCGGGTGGGCGGACGCGACTGGTTCCTCATCAAGGACTCGGCCCGCTCGTCGCGGCACGGCGAGTTCGAGGGCTACTACTTCTACCGCGACGACTACATCAAGCTCAAGATGCTGACGATCATGGTCCACAAGGACGCGATCGCGCATCTCGCCGCGAAGCTCGAGAGCGGCGACTGACCGGCGCACCCGGGGATTCGCCCCGGGCGGCGCGGCGGGGCGGGGGCGGCAGCGCTCTCCCGCCCCGCCGGCGCGTCGTCGCGCGACCCCGCCAGCTCGTTGCCGCATTTGCCCAAACCCCCGCCGATGTCGTATATTGATCGGGAAGCGGAGATGCCCGGTTCCCGACCTGGAGCGATGACCATGCGGCACGGCCACGGCGTACGGCGGTTCGTCATCCCTGTCCTGATTCTCGCGGCGGCTCTCGCCGCCAACTGCTCGGACGAGGCTTTCGTCGGGGAGGCGACCGGGAACCTGCCGCCCGAGGTCTGGCTCTCGAGCGGTCCGGTCGAGGGGGACACGACCGGCTACCAGGTGCATTTCTACTGGGGAGGGTGGGATCCGGACGGCGAGATCGACCACTTCGAGTTCGTCATCGCGGACGGACGGCCCTACGGATTCGATCCGGAGGACACGACCGGTCTCGACAAGTGGTTCCGGACGGCCTCGTACGACAGCGTCATCAGGGTGGCGGCCGACGAGTCGCCGCGTCCCTACAATCCCCTGCGGCCGCAGGATTCCCTGTACACCCGCTACGACCGCACCCATACCTTCTTCCTCCGGGCCGTCGATCTCCAGGGGAAGCGGTCCGATGCGGTGCATCGTTCCTTCACGGCGTGGACGCTCGCTCCCTTCGTGACGATCACCGATCCGAGACTCCAGACGGGCAGCAAGGAGCAGCGGCAGAGCTACAGCACGGTCATCACGTTCGCGTGGGAGGGGCGCGACCCGATCGATTCCCCGTCGAACGCGCAGGATCCGGATTCAATCCGCTTCCTCGTGATGCGGAAGCTCGATTTCGAGCAGGAGCTCTACTGCGGCGGCTGCCCCGTCGTCACCTGGATGAACCGCAACCCCGAGCGCTACGAGAGATACTGGGGACCGTGGGTTTATTACCGCGCCCCGGAGGATTCGGGACGGACGACGATCATCGGCGACGACGAGATCCTCTCGCGGGGGGAAGCGCACATCTTCGCCGTTCAGGCGAAGGACGAGGCGGGGGCGGTGACGGCCGTCTTCGAGAAGGGGACGAACGTGCGCGAGTTCGTCGTCTCGGTGAAGCAGGGGCCGCTCCTCTCCGTCAGCGAACCCTTTCTCGGCACCGATCTCTTTCTCGGCGAGCGGATGAATCCCGTCAAGAAGGAACTGCCCCCCGGCGTGCCGCTGAACTTCGTCTGGGAGGCGAACGCGAGCGACTACGGGGGACGGATCGTCGGCTACCGGTACGGCTGGGACGTCGAGGATCTCAAGAACCCCGACGACTGGGCCGTCTCGATGAGCCCCTACCACCGGGAGGCGCCGGAGCGCTCCTTCTACGTCGGGACGCACACCTTCTACGTCCAGGTCGTCGACGACGGCAACCGCTACACCCTCGGCCAGATCCAGGTGGAGATCATCCCGTTCACGATGGAGCGCAACCTCCTCCTCGTCGACGATTTCAACTCCGACGACACCCCGAAACCGCTCCGGGAGATGCCCACCGAGAGCGAGCACGACGCCTTCTGGCTCGACATCTGCGGCGTCGTCGACGAATTCTACGCCGAGCGCGACGTCTTCGATTGCCAGCTGAACGGTATCGAGCCCCCGCCGATCAGGACCGTGGCGCACTACAAGAACATCATCTGGGTCTACTCGGCCTCCTCCGATGCCTTCCGGTCGCTCATCCGGTTCTCCCCGGTGAGCAACGCCGTCCAGGGGGGCACGACGGCGCTGAACTACCTGGCACTCTTCATCGCCCGCGGCGGCCATCTCTGGACGCTCGGCCGGGGGGAGCGGGGCGGGGGACTCGCATCGACCTTTCTCGAGCCGCCCCTCTTTCCCGCCTCCTTCAAGTTCGATCACGACTACCGGTCGGCCGATGACACGAGCGGTGTGAACTGCATGCCCTACAAGGATTACTGCCTGCGCGCGGTCGACAAGGTGATGGGATCCTTCCAGGTCGATCCCGTCGAGATCCCGCCGGATTTCCTCCGGTCGCTCGACCGCGACGCGCTCAGGTTCGCCGTGCGGGACGCGGAGGACCCCGTCTCGGCGCTCTTCGCCGGCATGCCCGACACGCTGCGGCTCTGGACGGAGATCACGCAGCCCGGGCTCTTCTTCGATCCGGCGAAGCGGGGTTTGTACTACGTCGAGTGCTACGACCCGCAGTACTACCTCGATTTCAAGCTCCTGCCGGGACACCTGCCGTGCTTCCACGCGCTCTACCGCATGCGCGCGAGGAATGCGCGCTCGCTTCTCGAGGACGCGACCGTCGCCGTCGTCGTCGACAGGTACGGCCACATCCGGCCGGAAGTCCAGTCCGGCGTGTCCGTCGCGGCGAGCAGCTTCCATTTCGGCGTGCCGCTGTGGTTCTTCGACCACGACTCGGTGCGACGCATCGCCGCGGCGATCTTCGACGAGTGGCAGATACTGGCTCCCGAGACGGAAGCGTCGAGGTGATGCCGCGCCGGAGAAGCCGATGAGACGCGCGATCCACCTGGCCTGCCTTCTCGCTCTCGCCGCCGGGGCGGGCGCGCCCGCGGGCGTCCGGGCGGCTCAGGTCCGCGTCGTCGTCCTGGACGCGGCGACCGGCGACACGCTCGCCGTGCGCGCCTCCGTCACCGACGCCGCGGGCGTCCCGCGCTACCCGCCGCTCGGGAAATGCTTCTACCAGCCGGTCGGCGTCGGCTACTTCTACGCGGACGGCCCGTTCGACGTCTTCATCCCCGACGGCGGCGCCGTCGCGCGCTTTTCCCACGGCTTCACGTACGAGGAGCGGATCCTCGATCTCGCCGTCGCGGGGGATACGACGATCGAGGTGTCCCTCCCGCGGGCCTTCGAACCGCCGGCGGGCTGGCGCTCGGCCGACACGCACGTCCACATCGCCCACCAGGGCGGCATCTACACGCTGCATCCCGCCGGCGCGCTCACGATCGCCTCGGCCGAGGGGCTCGACGCCGTCTTCTGCCTCGACAACGAATGGGATTTCACCGGGGCGCCCGACACGTGCAGCACGGCGGACTGTGTCGTCTGGATGAGCGAGGAGCGGCGCTCCTCGTCGGTCGGCGACCTCGCCTTTCTCGGGATCGACGCGCTCGTCGAACCGCTCTGGAGCGACTGGTGGCCGACGACCGCCTCCTCGGCCGACACCGTCCACGCTCGCTACCCCGGTGCGGCCGTCGTCGCCGTCCACCCGGTCACCACGGTCGACTTCGACGACCTCTCGGGATGGCCGGGCGTGGGGCTCGCCCGCGCCGCGCCCCTGCACGCGCTGACCGGCGCGATCGACCTGATAGAGATCATGAGCTACAGCAACTGCGACGACGATCTCGCACGCGATCTCTGGTACCGTCTCCTGAACTGCGGCTTCCGCATTCCGGCGGCGGCCGGTTCCGACGCGTGCGTGAACCGGCTCGGGAGCTATCCCGCCGGCGGCGTGCGCACCTGGGTCGAGACGGGCGAGGGGCCGCTCGATCCGCTCGCCCTGCTCGACGGCATGCGGGCGGGGCGGTCCTTCGTCTCCTCGGGCCCACTCATCCCCGCGTTCACGATCTTCAACGCATCCATGGGCGATTCGCTGCCGCTCGCGCGGGGACGCTGGACGGTGTACGGAACGGTCCGGGCGATGAGCCGCTGGCCGATCGACCGCGTCGAGATCGTTTGCAACGGCGAGACGGCCGTCCAGTTCGACCTTCCCGCCGGGGTTTGCCGGGTCGACACGTTCTTCTACCTGCCCGTCGACCGGTCCTCGTGGGTGGCCGCCCGCGTTGTCGGCGGGGACGACGGCTGGATCAGGCGCTCGGACAGGGCGAGCGCGCACACCAACCCGATCTGGCTGCCGATGGGGGGGGAGCGGATCGCCGGGTGGCGGGACGCGGCGGGATTCGTCTCCTGGCTCGACGATCTCGAGGCCCTCGCCGAGGGCGAGGGGACGTGGCCCGCGCCGGGGGACTCGGCGCGATTCTTCGCCGACCTCGCCGCCGGTCGCGAGGCGTATCAGGCGCTCTACGAGAAGGCCACCGCCGCCGACCGCGTCGTTCCCGACCAGCCCGCGGCCGGATTCCTCCTGCGGCAGAACGTGCCGAATCCCTTCGCCGAATCCACGCTGATCGTGTTCGGCCGCCGTCCCGGCCTGATCGCCGGCGCGCCCTTCCGGCAGGCGGCGCCGGTCGAGATCGGCATCTACGACGTCGCCGGGCGGCTCGTCAGGCGGCTCTGGCGGGGGAGAATCGGCGAGGGGGAGACGGGGGTCGTCTGGGACGGCCTCGACGACGGCGGCAGGCCCGCCGCGAGCGGGATCTATTTCTGCCGGCTGCGCACGCCCGCCGGACCGGTCACCCGCAAGATGGCGCTGGTGAGGTGACCGCGGCGGGAACACGAAAAAGGATCCCGGGCGTCGCCCGGGATCCTTCTCTATTGGTAGCGGGG
>JAFGEZ010000045.1 GCA_016931295.1 Candidatus Krumholzibacteriota bacterium | reverse complement strand
GATTAAAAACCGCTTTCTCGTACGACTTGCATGCCTAATCCACGCCGCCAGCGTTCATTCTGAGCCAGGATCGAACTCTCCGTTGTAGAAATATCCACAAGGACGCATACCGAAGCAGCGCCCTTATTGACGTTATCTAACCGTTCGGGTCGCATGGCGACCCTCGGGTCCGCATCATCTGGCGGGGCTCTTCACACGCCGTTTCTTTTCAAAGAGCGTATTTTCCCTATACGGAAATGGCTTTCCGAGTCCAGAATATATCCCTTTTGGGGACCCCTGTCAACCCCGTTTTCGGAGTTTTTTTCGGAAAATCAAACCCCCTGTATTCCAAGGGGTTCCGTCGCCGTCAATGGCGACTCGCACCTATATAATACATCCCTATCCCCCAGTCAACCCCTATCGTCGGAAAATTCAAATAATCTGGAAATTAATCGGAAATCCCCAACCGGAACGGGGAAAAAGCGCTGGCGTTCCCCTGCGGGGGGTAGTACGTTTTCCTCTGACGCGGGCGGCGCGGCGGCGCCGCCCGGGAGAGACACGCGCCCGGGGGGACCGGATGAACGCCCTGTTCGTCAATCGAGGGAAGCACTTCGTTCTGCACGTCGCCATCGTCGTGATCTTCGTCGCGCTCGGCGCCGGTGTGGCCGCGCTCAAGTGGTTCTCGCGCGACCTGCCGTCGATGGCGCGGCTCGAGATGATCGAGCCGGCGCTCAAGACGCGCATCCTCGCCGCGGACTCCACCGTCATCGCCGAGTTCTTCGAGCAGAACCGCATCTTCGTCCCCCTCGAGGAGATTCCGCCGATCGTCCAGCAAACCTTCATCGCCGTCGAGGACAAACGCTTCTACGACCACTTCGGGATCGACCTGGTCCGCCTCCTCTCGGTCGCCTGGCGCGACCTCGTTCACTGGTCCCGCGCCCAGGGGGCCAGCACGATCTCGCAGCAGCTCGCCCGCGATCTCTTCCTGACGAAAGAGCAGACCTTCCCGCGCAAGATCAAGGAAGCGCTCCTGGCGCTGCGCATCGAGCGCACCTATTCCAAGGACGAGATCCTCGAGATGTATCTCAACCAGATCTACTTCGGCGTCGGCGCCTACGGCATCGAGGCGACGGCACAGCGGGTCTTCGACCGGTCGGTAAACGAACTCGAGCTGCACCAGCTCGCCCTCCTCTCGGGCCTGCAACGAAATCCGGCCGGCTACGATCCCTTCCGGCACAAGCAGCGCGCCCTCCGGCGCCGCAACGTCGTCCTCGGTCTCATGGAGGAGGGCGGGATCATCAGCGCCGCCCAGCGCGACTCCCTGCGACTGAAACCCCTCGACACGGCGGAGGAACGCGAGCGGCAGAGGGATTTCGCCGCGTATTTCACCGAATACATCCGGCTCGAACTGCGCACCAAGTACGGCGGGCGCTCGATCCTCCGCGACGGGCTGACCGTCTACACCACGCTCGACGCCGACCTGCAGCGGGCCGCAGAGGACAGCCTCGAGTCCTTCATCGTCGAGCTCGAGAACCGCAACGGCTACGAGCTGACCCGCCGGGCCTACCTCGATTCCGTCGAGGCGGGGGTCGAGCTGCAGCCGGCCTACCTCCAGTCGGCGGCGATCGCCCTCGATCCCCGCACCGGCCACATCCTGGCGATGGTCGGGGGCCGGTCCTTCCACGAGAGCGAGTGGAACCGCGCCGTCCAGATGACCAAGCAGCCCGGCTCGGCATTCAAGACCTTCGTGTATATCGCCGCCCTCGAGAACGGCTACAGTCCTTCCGACATCCTGCTCGACACGCCGGTCGTCATAGAGATGCCGAACGGCGAGGTCTACAAGCCACGGAACTTCTCCAAGAAGTTCCACGGCGCCGTCACCCTCCGCCATGCGCTCAACAAGTCGATCAACGTGCCGGCGGTGAAGCTGCTGCAGAAGATCGGCGCGCCATCGGTGATCGACGTGGCACGCCGGATGGGGATCAAATCACGCCTCATGCCCTACCTCTCACTCGCCCTCGGCGCGCAGGAGCTCACGCTGCTCGAACTCACCTCGGCCTTCGGCGTCCTCGCCGCCGAGGGAGTCCGCGCCGAACCGATGGCGATCATCAAGATCGTCGACCGGCGCGGCAACGTCATCGAGGAGAACAGGGAGCGGCGCGAGGCGGTCATGAGCCCCGAGATCGCCTTTCTCGCCACCGACATGCTGCGGACCGTCGTCGACGACATGGAGGAGGGAACGGGGCGTTCGGCACGCTGGATGGGGCTCCGCATCCCCTGCGCGGGCAAGACGGGCACGACCGACGATTACGGCAACGGCTGGTTTATCGGTTACAGCCCCGATATCGCCGTGGGCGTCTGGACGGGGTTCGACCAGAAGCGGTTCATGGGCCGCAACCAGACGGGAGCGGTCGTCGCCCTCCCGATCTGGACCGACATCATGATCGCCGCCCACCCGGGAGGCATCGGCCCCGACTTCTTCGTCCCCGAGACGATCGTGGAAGCGGTTATCTGCGAGGAGACGGGGCTCCTGGCCACCCCGTACTGCAAGCGGGTCCGGCGGGAACGATTCATCGGGGGACACGAGCCGACCCGCGTCTGCGACCTCCACCGGGTGAGCCCGTACGACATGCTCGATCCCGACCGCGACTTCCGCGAACTCGACCGCGAGGCCTCGCGCGACCGGGAGATTCCTCCCATCGATCCCTGACCGGGCCGCCTCGTCCGCGAAGAACGGTTTCGAGGAGATTCCCCCCTACGCTCACATCACGCGGTACTGGTCCATGATCGCGACGCCGGCGCTCGTTCCGATGCGGTTCGCCCCCGCCTCGACGAGCTCGAGGGCGAAGGCGGCGGTGCGGATCCCCGCCGAGGCCTTCACTCCCACGTCCGGGCCGACGGCGCCTCGCATGAGGCGGATGTCCTCCACCGTCGCTCCCGGCGGGCCGAAACCCGTCGAGCTCTTCACGAAGGCGGCCCCCGCCTCGACGGCGAGCGCGCAGGCGCGCCGCTTCTCCTCGTCCTCAAGCAAGGCGGCCTCGATGATCACCTTGACGAGCGCCTCGTCGCCGCAGACGGCCACGACACCGGCGATATCCTTCCTGACGACGGTGTTTCGGCCGGCCTTCAGCTCGCCGACGTTCATGACCATGTCGATCTCGCGGGCGCCGTCGGCGACGGCCCGCTCGGCCTCGCACGCCTTCGCAGCGGAACTGGCCGCCCCGAGGGGAAAGCCCGCGATCGAGCAGACCGCGATCCGCGTGCCGGCGAGCTCGCGGGAGACGACCGGCACCCAGTGCGTGTTGACGCAGACCGAGAAGAAGTCGTGCTCTTTCGCCTCGTCGCAGATCCGCACGATGTCCCGCTCGACGGCTTCCGGCTTGAGCAGCGTGTGGTCGATCATCCGGTTGAGGGCGGTCTTCGTCACGTTCCGTCTCCCTTCATCAGCGGTTTCGCCATCCGATCTCGTCGAGAAAACTGTTTCCCGCGGCCGCCCGGAAGCCGAAATGGTCGGCGACGGTCGCCGCCAGGTCGGCGAAGGTGGCCCGGTCGCCGAGGCAACGCCCCGTCCGCTCCCCGGCGCGCGCTGCGAGCACGGGGACGTACTCGCGCGTGTGGTCGCTTCCGGGCGCCACCGGATCGCACCCGTGGTCCGCGGTCACGGCGAAGAGGGTCCCGGGCGGCAGCCGCCGCCTGAGATTGCCCAGCCAGGCGTCCGCCTCCTCGAGGGCGGCCGCGAAGCCCGCCGGGTCGCGCCGGTGCCCCCAGACCGTGTCGAAATCGATGAGATTGACGAAGAGAAACGACCAGTCCCCGTCGATTAGGCGGTCGGTAGCCGCCATCGTCTCCCGGTTGTCCGGCGCGGGAATGACGCGGTCGATCCCGCGTCCCGCGAAGAGGTCGTGGATCTTGCCGATCGTCACCGTTTTGAACCCGCGCGAGGAGAGCTCGTCGAGGATCGTCGATCGCGGGGGCGGCAAGGAGAAATCGCGGCGGCCCGCCGTGCGGCGGAATGCGCCCGGTTCGCCGTCGAAGGGCCGGGCGATGACGCGTGCGACGTTCCACGGAGCGACGAGGATCCGCCTCGCCTCCAGGCAGAGCTCGTAGAGGCGCTCAGGCGTCATGACGCGCTCGTGCGCGGCGAGCTGGAAGACGCTGTCGGCCGAGGTGTAGAGGATCGGCCTGCCCGTCTCGAGATGCCACCTGCCCAGTTCCTCGATGATCTCCGTGCCCGAGGCGGCGCGGTTCCCGATCACCTCGAGGCCGGTTTGATCGGCGAAGCGCCTGAGGACGCTCTCGGGGAAACCGTTTGGAAAGAGCGGAAAGGGCTCGTCGAGCGGACAGCCGGCGAGTTCCCAGTGTCCCGTCGCCGAGTCCTTGCCCGGCGATCGCTCTGCCATCCTGCCAAAGGAGGCGGCGGGGAATTCGGGCGGTTCGCTTCCCCCGAACGGCGCGACGAGCCCGAGCCCCATCTCCCCGAGGACGGGGAGACGCAACCCGCCGGCCGCCTCCGCGACGTGCGCGAGCGTGTGCGCGCCCCTGTCGCCGTAGTCGGCCGCGTCGGGCAGGGCGCCCGCGCCGACGCCGTCGAGGACGATTATCACGGCTTTGCGGTCCATGGATCAGGGATGCAGCCTGACGCCCTCCTGCATGCCGAGAAGGGTCTTGAAGCTGTCGACCTCGCCGCGCTGCAGGTAGACGCGCGCGACGCGCTTGGAGATGCCGCAGAGGATCTCGTAGTTGATCGTCCCGATGCGTTCGGCGAGTTCGTCGGCGCCGATCGTCTCCTCCCCCTGCCGGCCGAAGATCACGACCTCCTCGCCGGCGGCCGCGTCGGGGAATGCGGAGAGATCGACCATCGTCATGTCCATCGTGACCCGTCCGATAACCGGCACGCGCCTGCCCCGGAAGAGGACCGACCCGTTGTTGGAGAGGCGGTGCCCCAGCCCGTGGCCGTACCCGACCGGCACGATCCCCATCCGGAAGGGACGCTCGGAGACCCACGTGCGCCCGTAGGAGACGCTCGCCCCGGCGGGCATCTCCCTGACGAGGACGATCCGCGACTTGAAGCTCATCGTCGGAGCGACGTCGATCCGCCCGTCGAGGCCCGTCGAGGGAGCGAGGCCATAGACGACGAGTCCCGGCCGGACGAGATTGAAGTGGGAAGAGGGAAATTCCATGATCGCGCCGCTGTTCGCCGCGTGCACCCAGCGGAAACGGATGCCGCCTTGCGCGAGTTCGTCGACGAGTCCCGAGAAGGCGGCGATCTGGTTGCGCGTGAAGGGGACGTCGAGATCGGAGGCCGGGAAATGCGTGAAGATGCCGTCGAGATCGAGAGCGCCGAGAGCGGCGATCCGCCGGATCGTCCCGACGGCCTCCGTCATTCCCATGCCGGCCCGTCCCATCCCCGTATCGATCTCGACGTGGACCGCGCATCGGCGCCCCGCCGCCGCCGCGGTCCGCGAGGCCGCTTCGGCGAATTCGAGCGAGGACGCGTTGACCGCGAGGCCGTGCTCGAGCACCGCGTCGAGCTCCTCTGGAAGAACGGGGCTGAGGATCAGGATCGGCAGTTGGATGCCGGCCGAGCGGAGTTCCTTGCCCTCGTCGGCGGTGGCCACGCCGAGCATCTCGACACCCTCCCGCTCGGCGAAGCGCGCGACGCGGACGGCGCCGTGCCCGTAGGCGTCCGCCTTGACCACGAGAAGCGTGCCGACGCCGGGTTCGAGAAGGGAGCGCACCCGGTCGAGGTTCCATTTCATCGCGTCGAGGTTGACCTCGACCCATGCGGGAAACCGCCGCATCTCACTCCCCGTTTGTCTCCCCGGGATCCGCGCCCCGGTAGATGAAGCGGTCGAGCAGGCGAACGTATTCCGTCCAGCGCCCGTCCCCGCTGTTCTTCTCGATCGTCATGAGGGCGCCGCGGACCTGCGCGTCCATGTTGTCCACGTAGTTGAGCAGAAGCGCCTCGACCGTCATCGGCACGACGGGCGAACCGTTCTCGCGGGAACCGTGATGGCTGAGCACCATGTGCCTGAGGCGCAGGGCGAGTTCCTCGGGAAAGTCCGTCATCCCGCGGAGAAACTCGTCGAGGAAGGCGGCCCCCAGGGCGATGTGCCCGACGAGCCGGCCCTTGTCCGTGTAATCGATCCGGTTGGTCGCGAAGAGCTCCTCGAGCTTGCCGAGATCGTGCAGCAGGACGCCCGCCAGAAGCAGGTCGCGATCGGCCTCGGGGTAGACCTCGGCCGCGGCCAGGGCGAGCCGGGCCATGTCGTACACGTGCTCGGCGAGGCCGCCGACGTAGGAGTGGTGCCATCCCTTCGCCGCCGGGGCCTTCTCGAATCCCGCGCGGAATCCCTCGTCGCCGAAGATCGTCGTCAAGAGACCGCGGATGTGCGCGTTCTCCATGCGGCCGATCATGGCGAGCAGCTCGTCGTAAATACCCGCCGTGTCGCGCGTCGAGGAGGGCAGGAACTCCGCCGGATCGAAGGAACCGGGATCGAGCTTCTCCATGCGGGCGATCTTGAGCTGGAGCGCGCCCTGGTACTCGGTGATCTCGCCCCGCACGGCGACGACGTCGTTGGCGACGATCTCATGTTCGGCCTCGGGAGTCGGATCCCAGTACACGGCCTTCAGGACCCCGTCGCGGTTGTTGAGCTGGAAGAGGAGAAACGTGCCGTTGGTGAAATCCCGCTTCACCTTCTTCCCCACCACCATCGTCTGGTCGATCCGGTCGCCGACCTTCGGGAGAGCCGCCATCCTGCCTCCTTGCGATTGCCGTTCGTCCTACCCTACCGTCCGCTCCGCGGCACGGTCAAGGGGAATGAGCGCGCCGGCCGGGTAATTGCCCGGGCGGCCGTCGCCCGAAAAAAAAGGTGCGGCCCGCGAGGGGCCGCACCGTCGATTCGATGCGTTCGTTCCCGCGTCACACGGGCTTGACGATGACCTGGCCGGCATAGCGGAGGAAATCGATGGTGACCTTGCCGGCGATCTTGGTGGAGTCGCGGTAGCTCCGCGAGGGCAGATCGCCGCGGGCGCCGAAGGTGACGCCGCCGTCGAAGAAGAGGTGCTC
The DNA here is from genome assembly GCA_016931295.1 of Candidatus Krumholzibacteriota bacterium. Taxonomy (NCBI): domain Bacteria; phylum Candidatus Krumholzibacteriota; species Candidatus Krumholzibacteriota bacterium. Next base: position 18,920 of record JAFGEZ010000045.1, on the reverse strand, counting down.
GTTGACGAGCGCCTTCAGCATCAAATTCATCTGGTCGTTGTCCTCGTCGATGATGAACTTCACGTTTTCCAGATGGATGACGAAGGCCATCCTGGTCTCGCCCAGCCACTCGATCTCCTCGTGGGTGATCTTCGCGTTCTTGACGAGGAACTTGGAGTCGAAGATTTCCTTCAGCTTGAGCGTGTTGGGGGTAAGATCGGCGAGGTTGACTTCCTTGAAGTTCTCCTCGTCCGTCTGCCGCATGACCACGGGGAAGATGACCTCGTAGGGTTCGCCGACCGCGATGGTGTCGCTCCCGGCCGTCAGGAAATCCACCGCGAAGTAGTGCCGGGGCGTGAAACGCTTGACGACGCCCATCGTGTAGCGGCGACCGCCGACCTGCGCCAGCTTGCTCTCGAGTCCGTCACCCGCGAAGAACTCGATGATGTTTCCCTCCCGGGCGAGGGCGAGGTTCTTGTGGGCGGCGACGATATTCGGCGAGTCGAACCCGTACTTGAAGCCGGGGCTGAGCAGATCCTTGCCGGCGGCCTCGTGAAGGGTCGTCATGATGTAGGTCTCTTCGACATCGCCGCCACAGCCCGCGAACAGGGCGGTGAAGAGCGCCACGGTCAGGACGGTGGAAAAGAACTTGGACATGCGGAGGCTCCTTTGCGCAAAGGTTCTCTAATTGTCCGTTTTTTCAACCAGTAAGCGGTTACCCACCAGGCAAGCACACTGTTTTACCGTTGAAAATTAATACGATACCGGGGGGTTGTCAATACGATTTTTCCGTTCGCGGCGGCCGCGGCCACCGCCCCGCCCCCGGCCGGCAACGCGCCTCGCCGGTGGCGGTTGGCGGAGCGTGCGCGCCTATTTGCGGTCCGTTTTCAGGTCCTCCATCGAAACGCCGTAGGAACGGAAGATCGCGGCGACCCCCTCGTGTATCGCGATCTCGTCGCGGAGCGGCACGATCTGCAGCCGGCCGAACTCCGTCCCGCCATGCCCGTCGATCACGAGGTCGATCCGTCCGACGTACTGTCCCTGCCCCCCGGTGGCGAGCATGATGGTCTCTCCCTCGATCTCGCGTTTCTTGATCACCGGCTTGCCGTGTCCGATGACGACGATGTCGAATCCGGGCGTCACGGCGACGATGTCCCGCGCCCGGTCGAGCCCCGTGTGGCAGAGGAGAATGAGAAAATCGGCCTCACGGCGCATCGCCGGCAACAGCTCGTCGAGGGTCTCACGCACCGGCCGCACCTCGAAACCGGAGGTGTCGATGTAGCCGGGAAAGCGGATCGAATCGTCGAGCACGCCCGTGATGGCGACACGCAGTCCTCCCTCGAGCGTCCTGACCGTCCAGGGCGGCCCGAGGAGGGGCTCGCCGGTGGACGGATCAACGACGTTCGCCGCGACGAGATCGAATCCGACGCGGCCGCCGAGTTCGAGGAGGTAATCGACGCCGAAGATGAACTCGAGCTCGCCGGGAGTCATGACGTCGGTGCCCATCAGGTCGTACGATTCGAAGAGCAGCGCAGCCTCGTCCCTGGAGAATGCCAGATCGAGGCTGAACGCGTCGCCGGCGTCGACCACGAGCAGGTTGTCGACCGAATTCCGCACCTCTTCGATGTAGGTCGCGCGCCGCCCGAGTCCGCCCATGTCCTCCAGCGCGCAGCCGCACGAGCGGATCTTGCCGAGCAGGTCGCTTCCGAAGATGACGGAGAGCTCCGCGCCGCGCGTCTCCGTCTCCTTCCCGCCTCCCCCGTTCGAACAGGAACAAAGAGTCGGAAGCAGAAGGAGCATGGCCACCATCGCGGTCGCCCGACGCGTTGCATTTCCTCGTGAAGTCATCTCTCTCCTCTTTGTTCGCCGCCGCTTCAGCGCGGCGCGCGAGAGGGAATATACCACAAAAGGCGATGCGGGGCAACGAAGGCGGAACTTGACAGGCCGGCGTGCACTCCCCTTTATTTCGGATGTGGAACGCCGACGCCGGAAAGGAGCGCACATGGGAACGATCACGAGATACACGGCCATCGCACTCGCAATCGCATCGCTGCTGCTCGCCGGCTGCGCCGGCCTTCCCCCGGCGGAATCGCCGCCCCCGCCACCCGCACCCGAACCGGCCCCGTCGGCGCCCTCGGCCGTCTCGGTGATACTCGACGCCCGTCTGCTGGCAGGGAACGGCGACTACGCCGAAGCCGCCGGCATGCTCGACGAGCTTCTCGCCCGGGACGGCGGGAACGTCGAGGCCCGCCGGTTGCTCGCCGCGGTCTACGCGGCGGACGGCCGCAGGGCCGATGCCGCCGCCGAGTGGAAACGCGTCCTCGATCTCGATCCCGCCGACCCCGAAGCGGCCTACGAGGTCGGCGTCCAACTCGCCCGCGCCGGCGACTGGACGGCGCTCCGCTCGCGCATGCTGGAGACCGAACGACTCGGCGCCGCCGAGCCGCGCCACTACCTGCTCCTCGGCGAGGCGGAGGTGGAGCTGCGGAGCCGCCGCGAGGCCGAACGCCACCTCCTCATGGCGGGCGACCACGTCCGCGCCCGCTACCTGCTCGGCAGGCTCTACTACGATCAGGGACGCGCCGCGGACGCGAAGAAGGCCTTCCTCGACGTCGTCGGGCGCGACCCCTCCAACGCATCGGCCCATCTCCACCTCGGATGGCTCTTCTATCGCGAGGGGAGCAGGCGGAGCGCGATGCGCCACTACCGGAAGGCCGTCGAACTCGCCCCCGGCGACGCCCTCGCCCGACTCAGCCTCGCCGCGCTCCTCGAGGAGACCGATCGCCCGCGGGACGCGATCGAGCACTACCGCGCCGCCGTCCAACTCGACAACATCCCCCGCGAGGAGAAGAAGAAGGCCTACAACTCGCTCAGCCGGCTCCTCGTCGCCCATGCGACGACCGCCGAGGCGATCGCACTCGTCAATACGGGCCTCCGCGAGTTCCCCGACGCCGGCGGCCTGTGGTACGAGTGGGGCGAGGCCCTCGTCAGGGAGGGGCGCACCGGCGAGGCGCGCGAGAAGTTCCGCCGCGCCGCGGCGGACCCCGCATGGAAGGAACACGCCATCCGCCGGCTCAACCGGCTCCGGTGACAGACGGCGGAAGTCGCGGGCGAACGCGGTCGCCGCACCGCGGGGGAAGCGGTAACGCGGACCGGCGGCGACAATTGCTTGCGCCGGGCTCCCGGCCCGCGTATCCTCCCCTTCCGGAGGCGTCATGAAGAAAACCGGTTCCACCGCGCTCTTGAGAAGCGGCTGGACGGCGCTCGCGGCCGTGCTGCTCGCGGCGCTGCTCCTCGGCGTCAACTGGCGCTATTACCAGCTCACCCGCGCGGGGCTGTCTGCGGATTTCGGCGATCGTCTCCGCCTGCTCGCATCCCTCGCCTCGACCTCGGCCGGGGACGTTTCCGGCCCGCTCAACGACGCAGCATCGTTCCGGGCCGCGATACCGGAACGCACCGCCGGGGATCTCCGGCGGCTCGCGTCGGATTTCGGCCTGTCCGGGCTGACGATCGTCCGCGAGGACGGCGTCGTCCTCTTCTCCCTTCGTGAGGGCCTCATCCCCCCCGGCGAGATCTACCCGAACTGGGACATGGATTATCCGGCGATCATCGCCGCTCTCGAGGGAACGCCCGCCGCCTCGCGGATCTTCCGGGGCGCGGACGGCTCCTACCTCATGGCCGGTTACGCGCCCTTTCCGCCGGGGACCGGCGCGGCCGGCGCCGTGGCGGCGGTCGAGGCCGACGCCGCATTCCTCGCCCGGCTCGAGCGGCTCCGACGCCTGCTTCTGGCCGCCTCCGCCGCCTCCGTCGTCGGCGTGGCGCTCTTCCTCGCCTTCATCCTCCGGGCGACGAACTCGCTGCTCCAGGCCCGCGAATCGCTGTCGAGGTCGGAGACCCTCGCCTCGATGGGACGGATGGCCGCCGGCATCGCCCACGAGATCCGCAATCCGCTCTTCATCATCAGGAGCGCGGCGGAACGGCTGAAGAAGATTCGTCCGGCAGACGCGGGGGAGATCGACGAGTTCGTCATCGAGGAAGTCGACCGCCTCAACGGGATCCTCACCGACTATCTCCTCTTCGCCCGCGACGAACCGGGCCGGCGCCACCCGATGGACATCGCCGCGACCGTGCGGCGCTCGGTGCGTCTCGTCGAGGAATCCTTCGCCGCGGGCGGCGTGAGGATCGAGACGCCGTTCGACGGCGGCCGGGCCGCGCCCTTCGAGGGCGAGGAGAAGAAGCTCCAGCAATGTTTCCTCAACTGCATGCTGAACGCGCGGCAGGCGATGGAGGAGGGTGGAACGCTCGTCGTCGATCTCCGGGAGGAGGACGGCTGGTACGTCGTCTCCTTCGCCGACACCGGGCCGGGGATCCCCGAGCGGGACCGGCTCCGCGTCTTCGAGCCCTTCTACACCACCAGGCAAACCGGCAGCGGCCTCGGACTCTCGATCGTCCGGCGGGTGATCGAGGACCACGGGGGCGCGGTGCGCATCGGCGACCGGCCCGGCGGCGGAGCGGTCGTGACCTTCTCGCTGCCCCGGACAGACCCGACGGGAGATACGGATGAGCAGGATACTGATCGTTGACGACGAGGAGAAGATCGCCCGGCTGCTGACCGATGGCATCGCGGGCGAGGGGTACGACGTATCCTCCTGCCCGAGCGGAGAGGAGGCGGTCTCGCGCGTCGAGAAGGAGGAATTCGACGTCGTCGTCTGCGATCTGCGCCTCGGCGGAATCGACGGTCTCGAGGTGCTCCGTCGCGTCAAGCGGATCTCCCCCTCGACCGACGTGCTCATCATGACGGCATATGCGAGCGCGAAGACGGCGGTCGAGGCGATGAAGGAGGGAGCCTACGAGTATCTCGTCAAGCCCTTCGACATGGCCGAGGTCCTTCTCCTTTTGCGTCGCGTCGAGGAACGCCGGCGGCTGATCGCCGAGAACGCCGCGCTCAGGGGGCGGGTGGCCGCGGAGACGGCGGCCGATCGCCTCGTCGGCCCGTCGCCAGCCATCGCGCGCGTCCGCGAGCTGATCGCGATGGTGGCCCCCACCGGTTCTCCCGTCCTCGTCACGGGCGAGAGCGGCACGGGCAAGGAGCTGGTCGCCGCGGCGATCCACGAGCAGAGCCCCCGGGGGGACCGGCCGATGATCATCATCAACTGCGCCGCCGTTCCCGAGACGCTCCTCGAGGCGGAACTCTTCGGCTACGAGAAGGGCGCCTTCACCGGCGCGACACAGCGCAAGCCGGGGCATTTCCGGCTCGCCGACGGATCGACGCTCTTTCTCGACGAGATCGGCGACATGCCGCTCGCCCTCCAGGCGAAGCTCCTTCGCGCGATCGACAACGGGGAGATACTCCCCCTCGGCGGCTCGAAGCGCGTGCGCATCGACGTGAGGATCGTGGCGGCGACGAACCGGGATCTCTCGAAACGCGCGGCCGAGGGGACCTTCAGGGAGGATCTCTTCTACCGCCTGAACGTCTTCCCGATCCACGTGTCGCCGCTGCGCGAGCGCCGGGAGGACATCATCCCGATCGCGGAGGTCTTCCTCGCCGGGTGGAACCGCCCCCCCGACGCCCTGCCGCCCGAATCGCGGCGGGCGCTCGAACGCTACGACTGGCCGGGGAACGTGCGCGAGCTCAAGAACATCATCGAGCGGGCCGTCATTCTCGCAGGCGACGGTCCCGTGACGCCGGGACACATCGCGACGGCCCCGGGTGGCGGCGCCGGCCCCGACGAGGCGCTCCGCGCCCTCATCGGGAAGCGCACGCTCGGCGAGATCGAGGAGCGGATGATCCGTTTCGCCATCGAGGCGGCCGGCGGCAACAAGAGCCGCGCGGCCGAGATCCTCGGGATCACGCGACGGACGCTCTACAGCCGGCTCGAACGGATGGAGCCGCCGGACAGGGCATGAGCCCTGTACTGAGCGGGACGACACGGGTGTACCTGGAGGTACGGAACCGGCGCGAGGCCCGCGCCATGTACATACGTAACCTGTTGCATGAATGACCGTTATCTTTCCGGGTCGACCATGGCATGCACCTTGCGTGTATTGACAGCGGAACCGGAAAGGAGACCCCAGATGAAACATCGATCGATCATACCGACGACCGTCGCGCTGCTGCTGCTCTTCCTCGTTTTCCTTCCCGCGCCGTCGCGGGCGCAGGGTCAGGACGACGCCGATCGGCTCGACGAGGAGATCCAGCGCACCGACGAGATCATCGCCTTCGCCGCCGACGTCGTCGAGCAGGCCCGCAGCCAGAAGGGCCGCGTCAAGCTCGAGCAGGCCCGGCTCATGCAGGAGAACGCGAAGCGATCCCGCGAATCGAGAGCCCTTGCCTTCTCCTACAAGCTCACCGTCCGCGCCCGGAACGAGGCGCAGCAGGCGGCGAGCCTCGCCCGCCAGGACGCCCGGATCCAGGAACAGACGAACCGCATGGTCGAGGAGACGGGCGAGCGGCTCATGCGCGTGCGGGAGATGGCCGCCGAGCACCGGATCCGCGCCGAACGCCTGTCGAGGATGATCGACGAGGCGCGCGAGCTCGTGGAGAAGGCGCGTCTCAACCAGAGCCAGTACCGTTACCAGATCGCGAACCGCCTCGCCGAGAACGCCCGCCAGCGCACGATGCACGCCGAACAGGAGGTCCGGCGCCTGCGCGCGCTCGAGCAGCTTCTCGAACGCCGGATCGCCGCCATGGAGCGCCTCATGGAACGAGTGCGCGATCGCGCGGACTCGGGCGCCGACGAGACGGCCGGCCAACTCTACAAGCAGGCCCGGGACCAGTACGGGAACGCCGTCGCCCTCCGCGAGCAGGGCCGGTACCGCGCCGCCCGGCTCGCCGTCGAGGAATGCGAGAAGACGCTGCGCACCCTGATGCGCCGACGCGTGATGGAAGAGGACGCAGGCATGGCCATGCGTATCGAGGAGGCGCGCCGGCTCGCCGACCGCGCTGCCGAGATGACCGCCGGCGACGGGGCGGCCGCCGGCGAGGTCGAACAGGCGCGCCGGATGATCGAGCGCGCCGGCGAGGCGCTTGCCGCCGGGCGCGATGAGGAGGCGGCGAGGATCGTCGCCCGGGTGCGCGAGCGCCTGCGCGCGGTCGTCCGCGAGGAGAACGGGACCGGCGGCGCCGACGAGGAGATCGGGCGCGCCGAAAATCTCATGGCCTCGGTGCGCGAGATCGCCGCCGGCTGCGACGCCCCGGGAGTGGAAACGATGATGCGGCGCGCCGAAGACCATCTCGACGCGGCGCGAGCGCGCCTCGCCGAAGGCCGGGAAAAGAACGCGGCAGCCGAGGCGCGGATCGCGGCCAACATGTTCATCCGCGTAAGGGAGCTATGCGAAGCGCGACTCTGATCGCGGTGGCCCTCGCCGCGGCGGCCCTCGCCGGCTGCGCCGGCGGACCGCGGCCGCCGATCGAAGGGGAACGGGAGACAACGGCCGCGCCCGACACGACGGGCGCGGCCGTCTACGATGAATTCTACGTCGAACTCGCCGGCGGGATCCTCTCGCGCCTCGCGCGCCTCGAGGCCCGCCTGCCCGGCGACGTCCGGCTCGTCGAGGCGCGGACGATGCTGCGCGTCGCCGAGGAGCTCTACCTCGGCGGCGACGCGCTTTCCGCCGTCGAATACCTGCAACGGATCGAAGAACTGCTGAGAGACGTGCCGTGAGATATACCGGTCACACGGCGGCCGTCGCCATCGCGGCGCTGCTTTTCATCGCTCCCGCCTCGCGCCTGCACGCGGCGTCGCTGCGAACGAGCGTCTTCACGGGGTTCGACTCCTTCATCGACCGATACACCATCCTCGACGTCGACACGCTCGAGACGATACACGAGTTCCGCGCCGGCTTTCTCGCGGGCGTCACGATCGGCCGGGCCGACACGCGCGCGACGCTGCGCAACCGCTTCTCCTGGGGAAACCAGACGCTCGACGAGACGCTCGACGGCGACCTCGCCTTCCGCGCCGGGGAAAACACGTGGATCGAGCTGCGCGGGTCGATGCATCTCAAGGCCTTCCGCGAGGAAAGCGACTACACGTTCGGGAACGACTACGTCCAGTCGAACGGCCGGCTCAGGATCAAGCGACGCCTGGCGCCCGACCTCTCCGCCGCGTGGAAGACCCGGGTCGAGCTGGTCGACTACGACCGCCGGACCGATTTCGATTACGACTACCGCTACGTCGACACGGGGCTCGAGATCGAGGGCGGCTCCTATTTCGAGAAGTACCTGCGAGCCTCGGCATCGATCGGCGCGCGCGAGGCGCCCGACACCACCGCTCTCTCCTACCGGCGCCTCGTGGGCGACGTCGAGGGGCAACTGGCCGCGGGAGAGACCGCCGTGCACCTCTTCGCCCACGCCGACCGCCGCGATTACGACGACGGCGCGCGCAGCGATTACTGGCTCGTCGATTCCTTCGCGGAGGTCAGACTCGCCGACGGGGCGGCGGCGTGGTCCTTCAGGGTCGAATCGGAGCTCGTCTCCTACGACCGGCCGGACGCGACTTTCTTCGACACGCACTTCCTCCGCGGCGGCTTCCGCCTCCGAACCCCGCTCGCCGGCGGCGCGGCCAACGCGTACGCCGAACCGCGATACGGCATGATGCGCTGCCCGGATTACGCCGAGGAGCGTTACGGCGAGGGCTCGATCGTCCTCGGCATCGACGTCGCCCGGGGCGCGGACCTCTGGTTCTCCGCCTCCTGGGAACCGGGCTACCGCGGCTACGGGGAATCGGGGAACACGCTCTACTCCGACTTCTCCTTCAACCGCCTCTCCCTGATGGGGGGCGCCGGACTCGGCGCCGGCATCGATCTCTCCCTCTTCGTCTCCCACGACCCCGAGCGGCACTCGCGCCGCGAGGACGATTTCTCGATCACGCTCGTCTCGCTCGAGATCTCCCGTTCCTTCTGACCGCCGGATCGTCCACGACGCCGCGCAACCGACATTCCGACAACTGGTTGCGTATCGGTGAAAAATCGGATTGACAGGTGCCGGGCGGCGCGCATACATTCCTGCCCGGGCCTTTTCGCAAGGAGTGTGGTCATGGCCAGAAGACCGTACGTCGATCCCGACCTGTGCACGGGATGCGAGCTCTGTGTGGAGACGTGCCCCGACGTCTTCGAGATGAACGACGAAGACATCGCGGTGGTCTACGATCCCAAGGGCGCCGACGAGGAGGAGATCCAGGAGGCCATCGACAACTGCCCCGTCGAGGCGATCGACTGGAAGAGCTGACCGGTCCGAGACGATTCGGATGCACGACGGGCCCGGCGGATTCGCCGGGCCCGTCTTTTCGTGCGGACTGTCCGTGACCGCCTAGAGGATCTTTCGGATCTCCTCGGTGAGCAGCGGCACGACATCGAAGAGGTCGCCCACGATACCGTAATGGGCCTTCTCGAAGATCGGGGCGCTCGCGTCCTTGTTGATCGCCACGATCGTCTTCGACGTGCGCATGCCGGCGAGGTGCTGGATCGCACCGGAGATCCCGCATGCGATGTAGAGCTTCGGGTTGACGACCTTGCCGGTCTGCCCCACCTGGAGGGGCTGCGGGGCGTATCCCGCGTCGACCGCCGCGCGCGAGGCGCCGACGGCCCCGCCGAGCAGGTCGGCGAGCTTCTCGAGGATCCGGAAATTCTCCGGATCCTTCATCGCGCGTCCACCGGAGACGATCACGTCCGCCTCGGTGACGTCCGGCCGCCCGCCGGCGAGCGGCACGATCGCGGTGGCGATCGCTCGGATCGCCTCGCGGGTCACGCCGGGCTCGCGCGCGACGATCTCGCCGGGCGTTCCAGTTGCTTCGGCGGGAGGGATGTTGTTCGGCCTGATCGTGAGATAGACGGGATGTCCGCCCGTCCGGACGAGTTCGACGAGGAGCTTGCCCGCGTAGACGGGACGCCTCGCCACGCAGAGGCCGTCCTCGAAACGCACCTCGACGCAGTCGCCGAAGACGACGCCGTCGGTGCGGGCCGCGGCGCGCGGCGCGAGATCGCGCCCCATCGCCGTCGCCCCGAGCAGGACGTGCCCGTACCCGCCCTCGGCCACGAGGCCGGCGAGGACCGTCGCGTATCCCTCGGTGGAATATCCGGCGAGCGCCTCGTTCTCGCAGACGTGGACGCGCCGGAGGCCGTAGAGGCCGAGACTCTCGGCCGCCGCGGCCGCGCCCTTCCCCACGAGGAGCGCGTCGACGGCCCCACCGAGGCCGTCGGCGATCGTCCGTCCCGCCGCGATCAGCTCCAGGGCGACCCTCTTGAGTTCGCCGTTTCTCATTTCTCCGAATATCAATACGTCGTTCGCCATTGTCGGCTTCCTCCGTCCTGTGCTAGATCGCCTTCGCTTCCTCGCGCAGGAGCCGCACCAGTTCGGCGACGGCGTCCTTCATCTCCTCCGCCTCGATCATCCGGCAGTCCCCGCCCTTCGGCTGGGTGAGCCACTTGCGGATCGCGCTCCGCGGCTCGCCCGGCGGCGCGTCGAACCCGAGATCAGCGAGCGTGAGCGTCTTCACGGGTTTCCTTTTCGCCTTCATGATCCCCGGGAGCGAGGCGTAGCGGGGCTCGTTGAGCCCCTTGTCGCAGGAGACGATCGCCGGGAGCGAAGTTTCGATTTTCTCGTCGCCCCCCTCGATCCTCCGCATGATCGTCGCGCTCGACCGGTCCTCGGAGATGTCGAAGGTCGAGGCCACGTTCACCTGCGGTATGTCGAGAAGCTCGGCGAGGATCGACTGTACCTGACCCATGTCGTCGTCGATCGCCTGCTTGCCGCAGAAGATGACGTCGAATCCCTCGTCGGCGATCGCCCTGGCGAGAACCGCCGAGCGGATGAAGGGATCGCCGCCGCCGTCGAGGGCGGGATCGCAGATGTGCACGGCGTCGTCGGCGCCCATCGCGAGGGCGGTACGGATCTGCTCGGTCGCCGCGGCGGGGCCCATGCAGACCACCGTCACCGTCCCCTCGCCGAGCTTCTCGCGAAGAAGGAGGCCTTCCTCGACGGCGTACTCGTCGTAGGGATTGATGACGAACTTGATCCCCTCCTCGTTGATCCCCGTCCCGCTCTGGTTGATCAGGATGCGGGCCTCGGTGTCGGGCACCCGTTTCAGCAGGGTGATGATCTTCAACGCGTCCTCCTTTCGCCCGGCCGCGGCGTGGCCTTCACTCCGCGGGGTACAGGCGGTCGTACTCCTCGAGCACGTTTCGCGATATGACCAGCCGCTGTATCTCGCTGGTCCCTTCGTATATCTCGAGCACGCGGGCGTCGCGGAAGAGCCGCTCGACGAGGAACTCCCTCGTGTAGCCCACGCCCCCGTGTATCTGCACCGCGTCGTAGACGATCCTGTTCGCGGCGGTCGAGGCGAAGAGCTTGGCCATCGACGCCTCCTTGCCGACCGGCTCGCCGGCGTCGCGCAGCGACGCCGCCCGGTAGACGAGCAGGCGCGCCGCGTCGAGGCTCGTCGCCATGTCGGCGATCTTCCAGCGGGTCGCCTGGAAGTCGGCGATCCGCGTGTTGAACTGCCGTCGCTCGCGGGCGAACAAAACCGCCTCGTCGAGGGCCGCCTGCGCGATCCCCAGGGACTGCGCGGCGATCCCGATGCGTCCCCCGTCGAGCAGCGCGAGGGCGATCTGTATCCCCTCGCCGACCTCGCCGAGTACGTTCGTCGCGGGCACGCGGCAGTCCTCGAAGACGAGCTCGACGGTCGTCGAGGCCCGGAGCCCCATCTTGTCCTCCTTCTTGCCCACCGCGAAGCCCTCGAAGGAGGGCTCGACGACGAAGGCCGTCATCCCGCGCGTGCGGTGCGCCGGATCGGTGCGCGCGAAGACGATGACCGCCCCCGCCTTGTCGCCCGTGGAGATGAAGATCTTCGTGCCGTTGAGGACGTACTCGTCGCCGCGACGCTCGGCGCTCGTCCGCACGGCGGCCACGTCGCTTCCCGCGTCGGGCTCGGTGAGCGCGTATGCGCCGAGGATCTCTCCCGAGGCGAGAGGCGGCAAATAGCGCCCGCGGAGTTCCTCGCTCCCGTACTTCAGGATCGCCGCGTTGGTCAGCGAGTTGTGAACCGAGAGGGTCACGGCGGTCGACGCGCAGACGCGGCTGATCTCCTCGAGGACGAGGACGAGGCTCGTGGCGCCGAATCCCACGCCGCCGTACTCCTCGGGAAGGGTCATGCCGAGGAATCCGAGTTCGCCGAGCTTCGCGTAGATCCCGTCGGGAAAGGTCGCCGACTCGTTCGCCTCGGCGGCGACGGGGGCGAGATCCTTCCTGGCGAATTCCCTCGCCGTGCTCTGGATCATCCTCTCTTCCTCGGTCAGCGTGAAGATCATCGTCCCACCTTTCGGGAATTTCGCGCCCTGCATCCCGTTCGTCCTTCCCCCGTTCCGTCGCGGGGAGAGGTAACGATACAGCACGGGCGGGTCGATTGTCAATATTCGCCGTTGAACGGGGCGCCGTCATGCCGTATATACAGGAGACCGTCATTCGCGAGAGGAGCGGGAATGCAGGGACGAGAGAAGAAGAAGACCACGGGCCGGAAGAAGAATCCATGCGACGAGTGCATCCCGGCGAAATGCTGCATGTACCTGTCGATCGAGATCGACGAGCCCGAGGACAAGGGCGACTGGGACGATCTGCTCTGGATGATCGCCCACCGCGACATCGAGATCTACATGGACGAAGACCGGTGGTACATGATGGCCCGGAATCCCTGCCGGTTCTACACCCCCGACCGCGGGTGCCTGATCTACCCGAAGCGGCCCCGGATCTGCCGGGGGCACACGCACCAGGACTGCGAGTTCGAGAACGACTACGACTTCGAGCTGCATTTCCACGACTACGAGGAGCTCGAGCGCTACATCCGGCGCAACGTCGAATAGAGATCGGGCGGGGTCCGCGGCGCGGACCCCGCCCGATTTCCGCATGTTCTCCCCCGCTCCCTCACCTGAGCAGCACCATCTTCCTCGTCGCCTTCACGCCGGCTGCGGCGAAACGGGCGAAGTAGACGCCGCTCGCCACCTGCGAGCCGCGGTTGTCCGAGCCGTCCCAGATCGCCTCGTGGCGGCCGCCGGGCACGACGCCGCTCACGAGCGTGCGGACGAGCCGGCCCCGCACGTCGTAGACGGCGAGAAGGACGTTGTGACGGTCGGCCTCGCCTCCCGGCACGGTGAAGGAGACGGTCGTCGTCGGGTTGAAGGGGTTCGGGTGGTTCGGGTAGAGACGCGCCCTGGCCACCGGCACCTCGATCGCGTCGGTCTCGACGAAGAGACGATCGTCGTCGGTCGCGACGAGGCGGTAGCTGTAGGTGACCCCTTCCTCGACCCCCCGGTCGGTCCATGCGATGTGTCCTCCCTCGTCGGGACGCAGGTCGGCGGCGTAGAGCTCGAACGCGCTCCCGTCCGCCGCGCGGTGGATGTCCCAGGAAACCGGCCCGGCGGCGACGACCCAGTCGATTTCGACGAGGCCGCCGGAGAGACGCCACGCGAAGGCGAGTTCACCTGCCGCCGTCGGCCCCTCGTACCCCGTCCACCCCGTGTTCTGCACGTTCCCGTGGAAGCCGTTCCAGGCGACCGCGCCGTAACGGTAAGGCGCATCGAGATCCCAGACGTAGACGTTCTGGTCCCAGCTGGTCGCGATCAGCTCGAAATCGCCGTCGAGATCGAGATCGCGGACCATCGGTGTCGTGCGGCAATAGGCGTTCACCTGGATCGGGAAGCCCGAGAGGTGCTCGCCGGCGACGTTCCACGCGTTGATGTAGCCCTCCTCGGAGGGCAGGACGATGTCGAGGCCGCCATCGCCGTCGAGGTCGGCGATCGTCGGCGAGGCCTCGGTGGCTCCGCTCTCGGCGTAGGGCTGCGGCCAGTTCGTGAGCGCCTGGCCGTTGTACCGGAAGACGTAGCAGTTGTTGTCCCGCGAGGGGATGACGACCTCGAGATACCCGTCGCCGGTGAGGTCGGCGAGGGCCGGCGAACCGACGTAGTAATGGTTGTTGTACACCCACTTCGGCCAGCCCGCCATCCACGTGCCGTCATGGTTGAGTCCGTAGACCTTGCTGTTGCTCGAGGAGACCACGATCTCGATGTCGCCGTCGTCGTCGATGTCGCCGACGGCGGGGCTCGCCGAGATCGTCGCCCAGAGATCCTCGATGGCCTTCGGCCAGCCGGGCACGGAGGAGCCGTCGCCGTTGCGGACCTGGATCGAGTCGACGGTCGTGCTGCTGCTCGAACCGCAGACGATCAGCTCGACGACGCCGTCGTTGTCGACATCGGCGAGCGCCGGCGTCGAGTAATGCCCGATCTCGGGATTGTTCATGACGAGAAAGACCCCGTCGGTTCCGGCGTTGTCGTCCCCATCGATCAGCTCCGTTCCGTCGTGGTGCCAGACGTAGACCTTGCCGAAGGCGTCGTAAGCGACGATCTCGTTGTCGCCGTCGTCGTCGAGATCCCCGACGACGGGGGCCGCCCAGCAGAAACTGCTCGTCAGCTTCGGCCAGCCGGGCATCGTGCTCCCGTCGGCCCTGAAGACGAAGAGTTCGCGCGTATCCCAGGCCGCGGCGACAATCTCGTTCCCCGGCTCGCCGTCGAGCTGGGCGAGGGCGACCGAGGCGGTGAAACCCGATCCCTCGGTGTTGAAGATCCCCCAGGTGACCGGCTGCGAGTCGCCGTCGCGGACCTCGATCCCGTCGGCGTGCCAGGCATGGACGTAGTTCGAGCCGACGACGATCTCGGGGTGGCTGTCGCCGTCGATGTCGGCGATCTTCACGCTGCTCGATGATTCCTTGTCCATCTTGTTCGGCCAGCCGGCGAGCTGCGGCGGACTGGTCGTGGCGGTGACCTCGCCGCCAGGATCGCCGAGATTGCCGCATGAATCGACCGCCGCCACCACGTAGTAGTAGCGCGTGCTCGGCAGGAGGCCGTAGTCGCGGAACATGCCGTGCATCACGGGGTCCCTGCTCCCGGCCGTGTAGGGACCGCCGGAACTCAGGGAACGGTAGACCATGAAGCGCAGCTTCTCCGTCGACGTCGGCGCGTGCCAGCTGGCATGCATCTCGGTGGGGCCGTAGCTCGAGTTGAGGATGAGGCCCGTCGGGATCCCCGGCCGCCGCAGCTCGATCCTCCGGCTGTACGTGCGCCCGAGATCGTCGGCGAAATCGACGGTCATGTAGTTCACGGAGCCCGTCGTCGTCTCGGTCAGAATGAACCCGTCGCCGTAGCCGACGTCGAGCGTCGCAAGGTCGGCGTAGGCGGAAACGCTGTCGGTGATGATGACCTCGGCGTCGGAGCTCCGAAGCACGCCCTCGAGCCCCATCGTCGAGCCGGTCCCGAAGTTCTTGACGCCGATCGAGACAAGCACGTTCTCGCCGGGCTCCTGGACATCGTTGCCGTTCCCGATTGGCGGTTCGTCGCTCACGAGGTTCAGGTACAGCTCGAGCTCGGGGGCGCGCACCTCGAGGGCGAAGGTCTCCGACCACATGCCGCCCGTCGAATCGCGGACCTCGAGCGTGAAATCGACCACGTGCTCGTCCGCCGTCGACACGTCGACGGCGACGACGAAGCCGTCGTACGCGTACGCCGGCTCACCCGCGGGGATGTCCGGGTAGAGGGCCGTCGAGTCGAGGACCGACACGGCGGCGTCGCCCGAGCGGAGGATCGCGTAGAGTTTCTCCCCGGCCGTTCCCCCGGTGTTCTCGAGCTCGACCCAGATGTCGGCCGTCTCGCCGGCGTCGAGCGCGCCGTCGTCGTTCCCGGTCGCGCCGTCGCTGATCGTCCGCGCCTTGATCCGGATGTAGGCCGCCGTCCCGCCAACCACGGGAATCGTCGCCGCGTAGCGTCGGTGGTTGCGTCCGGTCACCACGAGCTGCGCCTCGCCGCCCTCCTTGACGAGGAAATCGTCGAAGGTGACCGAACCGCCCGGCCCCGTCTCGCCGTACACGTAGTCGTCGCCCTCCTTGAGGAGGCAGACGAGGGCGCCCTCGACGGGCGACCCGCCGCTCGACACACCGATCGTGACGCCGTTCGGCCCGAAGTCGAGGCTCGCCGGGGCGGTGACGTCGAAATCGTACGCGGCGCCCTGGAACATCGACGCCTCGGGATCGCCGAGCAGGTTGTAGATGAAATGCGTCCACCGGTCGGCCGTCTCGCCGACCGCGCTCGGCGTGAAGGGCTCGCGCGATTTCGTGAAGACCTCGCCGAGCCGGACGACATCGTTGGCCAGAAAGAGATTGTAGTAGTTGTCCATGTAGGGGCGCGAGGCGCTGGGGAAGGCCGAGCGGCTCGACCCCGTGACGGCGAAAGCGCCCCCGCCGGTGTTCAGGAGGAAATACTCGGCGAGGCAGTCCGTGTCGAACGCGCAGTTCGTGCAGTTCATCAGGTACATCGAGAAGAGCGCATCGCCGTTCGTCACGTTCTTCGCGTCGAAGTTGAGGATGCTCCCGTTGCCGACGGACATGTTGTACTTGCCCCCGTGCCCCGCGTGCATCACGTGGTTGGCGCCGATGCTGAGGGTGTCGAGGGTGTTGTCCACCGTCAGCTGCGTGGAGCCCGGGTAGAGGGTGTACGTCTCGTAGAGGCGCCGGGTGTCCGTCTCGGGGTCGCCATCGAGGTAGGCGGTATAGATCCCCTGGAGGATCTCGGCGCCGTCGGTGACGATCGTCCCGCCAGGCTCGTAGTCGGGCGGGAAGATCACCTCGCCGAGGAGGACGAAGCGACGCTTCGATCCGACGTCGACGGGGGTCGCGTAGTCGATCGTCTTGCCGACCATGAGCTCGGCCTCGTCGAGGGTCGAGGCGGGCAGACGGCCGATGTACACCTCGGCGTAGAGATCGGCCTCGTCCCCCGGCTCCGAGGCGTCGTGGTAGGCCTCGGCCCAGAGGGAATCGCCGTCGTCGTTCCATGTGCCGTCGAGACACGCGTAGTACATGTCCGTCGGGATGTGTTCGCCCGTGTAGAAGGAGACGTAGCCGAACCGCGCGGGGATGATGTCGCTGTCGCCGCCGAGCAGCACCCAGTCGACTCCCCACTTGGCGTATGCTTCCTGGATGAAGAAGCGGATCGATTCCCCGAGATCCGTCCCGCTGCGGAAGTTCTGTCGGATCCACTCGGTCGTCCTGACGACCGCGGGCACGCCCTTCTCGGTCTTCCAGTCGGCGAGCTCCTGGAAGGCGGGGGCCATCTCCTCGCTCGTGATGATCAGGTAGCTGACCCCGCTCCCCTCCATGCTCGGCAGGTAGCTCGGGAGGAATCCCCGCGTGCCGTCGTCGACGACGGCGTCGTCGAAGACGTACCCGGCGGCCTCGCCGGGATTGACGACGAGCGATTCGATCTCCCGCCGGGCATCCTCGCGGAAGCCGTCGACGTGCCGCCGCCGCTCGAGCCGGTCGGTGTCCGGCGACGCCGGCTCCGTCTCGACGACGAGCGTGACGTCGTGATCGAGGACGAGCCGCCCCGTCTCCGTCGCGAGCCGGAAGGGGTAGACGGCGAAGTTCGCCACCCGGAAGCCCCGCCGGTACCCCGTGCCGAGATGGCGGATCCGCCAGCGGGGGAAGACGCCGTCCTCGGAGACGACCTCTCGCCCGGAGGCCGCGAGCCCCCTCGCCGTGCCGTCCTCGAGAAGGTCTCCGTGGAATTCGGCGGCGGGGAAGGCGTCGTCCAGCACGATAGTGGCGTTCACCTCGACGCGGCAGGAACGCACCGCTTCGCCCTGGGGAAGGAGAACGCTCACCACCCGGTAGGGAAGGGCCGGGAACCCGAGCCAGTTCGTCGTATGGCAGCCCGCCGATTCGATGACCACGCCACCCGGCGCGTCGTAAAACCGCAACGCCGCGGTGTCGATGACGAGGCCGCTCCGTAGCTCGCCGGCGGCGGACGGGCCCGCGAAAACGATCGAGAGGAACAAAATGATCGCCAACGAGGATATGATCCGACCCATGCAGATCCTCCTTGATACGGTCTGTCGTTATTCAGCAGAACAGCGAACTATCAGTCGGTAGCTTTTCGGTCGTGCGGAGCGTCTCCTTGATGCAGCGCGATTCCAACTGCTTCGCCGAAGAGAGAGGAGCGATTCGAAGCCTTCTTGTAGCGTAATTCTACTACACTGATAACTCTTTGTCAAGGTTGCCGTTAATATTCCACAGCGGCGCACGGCATACCGGACGGAACAGGTCTATTCCTGACGTCCCGTGGCGTCCCTCTTGCCTTCCCCGGGAAGGCAGGCGCCCGTTTGCCCGGCAGTGCGGCCATGGACGGCGCCAACCCGTTTCGGCGAAGACGGTTTCGTCGCCGCGGGGGTGAAAAAGATCGTGCACGCTCTCGACACGGGCGGCGACATCGACCCGGGGATGCCGGTCTGTTCGAACGCCAGGTGGCTGTCGAACCGCCCGGCGCTCCCCGCGCGAACCCGCTGACGCCTGATCGCCGGGGGCACGGTCATGCCGCGGTGAAGGAGAGTTCCCCATCCTTCCAGTCGGCGGTGACGGTATCCCCTTCGTGTATCTTCTCCTCGATCAGCAGGCGGGCGAGGGGGTCGAGCACGAGCGACTGCAGCAGCCGCTTGAGCGGACGGGCGCCGAAGGCGGGATCGTATCCGCGCTCGGCGATCTCCGCGAGGGCCCGCGGGGTGAGCTGCAGCACGAGCCGCTGCTCGGCGAGACGCTCGTTGATCTTCGCCACCTGGAAATCGACGATCCTCGCGGTTTCCTCGCGCGTGAGGAAGTCGAAGGTGACGATCCCGTCGACACGGTTGAGGAATTCCGGCCGGAAGAACTCGCGCAGGGCCCCGGTCATCAGCTCCGAGAGCTCCTTTTCGCCCAGCCGCTCCCGCTCCTGGAGAAACCGGCTGCCCAGGTTGCTCGTCATGATGACGATCGTGTTCTTGAAGTCCACCACGTGCCCGCGCGAGTCGGTGAGCCGCCCGTCGTCGAGCAGCTGGAGCAGGACGTTGAAGACGTCCGGGTGCGCCTTCTCGATCTCGT